>NZ_QODJ01000041.1:0-56426 GCF_009935965.1 Pseudomonas sp. L13 | reverse complement strand
ACTTTTGCGCTTTTCAAAAGTGAGCCGCCGTCAGGGCGGAACCCTAAGTGGCCGTTACCGCAGGAATGGATATGTACTTGGTATAACTATGTCAGCTGTCAGACCGCCTTCGCGAGCAAGCCCGCTCCCACAGTTTTGACCGCGGGGTGTCAGGTAGATAAGTGTCGGCTGGCAGGCCGCCATCGCAGGCAAGCCAGCTCCCACATTTGCTCGTCATCGCTTGCAAAATGGCGGACGACTAGCTCACCAAACTACGCAACGCGCTGATCTGCGGGATCTCTACCCGGCGCATATACACACGCAGCGGCTCGGTGATGTTGATGCGGTCATCGATATTCTGGTCGAGCAACAACTGAAGGCGCGCTCGGCACAGGGTCATGGTGTGGTCGGCGGCCGGCAACCAGACGAACTCGGCCGTGGGGATGATGCCGTCATCGGCCACGTCCATGCCGAATGAGTCTTCGCTGAAACGTACGATGTACTGGCCAGTTTTGCGATTGAGGCCGACAAAACCCTGGAGTTGGTCGGCGGCCTGGCAGATAAGCTCGGAAGTAATGCGCATGGTAAACCTCACTGAAAAGTCCCACAGGGACTGGAAAGATGGTTTACACGCGTGGCAGAAAATACCGCCCTCTGACGGGGCAGCTACCTGTAAGAATACTGCAACGCCCTGCAAAAAAGCCCACAAAATTGGCCGGTGCGCACGTTAATGTCGGTTTGGTGATAGCGCCGTTCGCAATCAATTGTTAAAAAGGACACCTTCTCAAAGTTACCTCCACGAAAGGACTTCGCATATGCCTGTCACGTTTTCCAAAAGCGCCTTGCTGCTGGCGTTGATGCTCGGCCTTGGCCAGGCACAGGCTGCCGAGCCGGTCAGCCCGGCCGAATTGGCGACAAACGAAGGCATCCCCTACCCTGCCGTGATCGCTCACCGTGGCGCTTCCTACGACGCCCCTGAATCCACCGCCGCTGCCTACAAGGTTGCACGCGACCTGGGCGCCGACTACCTGGAACTGGACCTGCAACGCAGCAAGGACGGCGTGCTGTTCGCCCTGCACGACAACAACCTGCAACGCACCACCGACGTCGCCACCAAGTTTCCCGAGCGCAAAGACGCACCCGCCAACGAGTTCACCTGGAAAGAACTGCAAACCCTCGACGCCGGCAGTTGGTTCAACGCCGCCTACCCGGACCGCGCGCGCCCAGGCTTCGTTGGCCTCAAGATCTTGAGCCTGGACGACATCATCAAGATCGCCGAAGGCAACCCCTCGCACAAACCCGGCCTGTACATCGAGACCAAGGAGCCCAAGCAGTTCCCAGGTATTGAAGCCGACCTGAAAAACAAGCTGCTCGACAAAGGCTGGCTGAGCTCCGCCGGTTCCAAACTGGGCAAGAGCAACACCGGTGTCGGCCAAGGCAAGGGCCGCGTGGTGTTGCAAACCTTCGAAACCGCCAGCCTCAAAGAGCTGCAGAAGGAAATGCCCAACACTCCGAAAATCCTGCTGTTGTGGGTGGGTGAAGGCAGCATCGAGCCCAAATCCAAAGTGACCTTCGCAGAGTCCGGCGAACCCACCAAGGCCGCCTACTACGCCAAGCAAGAGCCCAAAGACGCCGCCGAATTCGAAAAGTGGGTCGATGAAGCCAAAAGCCTCGGCGCCATCGGCACCGGCCCCTCGGCTGAGCTGACCGACCACGGCGACCAGAGCTACACCGACCTGGTGAAGCCGGAAATGAACAAGCTGACCCACGACAAAGGCCTGCTGGTGCATGTGTATACCGTGGATGAGCCGGTGGACTTCGAGAAGGTGATGAAGGCCGGTGTCGATGGCATCTTCACCAACCGCGCCGCCGAGCTGTTGAAGTTCTACAAGCGCTGGCCGTCGTCCAGCGTGCAAGACCTGCTCAACGACCATAAGTACTAAAAGCGTTGGTGTCAGTGAGCCATTAAGGATGAGTTAAGTTGCGCCGGTTAATCTGGCGCCACTTAAACAGCTCAACCTAAGAAGGACACACACCATGAAAACCTTGACTGCCCTGTTCGCTGCTACTGCACTGACTTTGACCGCCGGCCTGGCTCAGGCTGATGTTCGTCCGGATCATATCGAGGGCCTGCTCAAGTCTGGCGCCGTGATGCCTTTCGACAAACTCAACGCAGCAGCCGTGGCAACTCACCCTGGTGCTTCGATCACTGACACTGAGCTGGACACCAAACACGGCGTCGCCGACCAGTATGTCTACGAAGTGGACCTGACCGATACCACCGGCAAGCGCTTTGAAGTGAAGCTCGACGCCAAGACCGGTGCTGTACTGGAAAACAAGCAAGACACCTGAGTTGCATCCCCAAAAAACGCGCCACCTTCGGGTGGCGCGTTTTTTTATGCGCGACACCTAAGCGTCACATAACCGTCATCGCACCTTGCAATGATTTGCGCCTGGGTGCCTGTGAAACGTCCTACAGGCCCTTTCTCTGCGAGTCGCCATGAACCACAGCATCGACCACGCCCACCAAGATCCCGATCTGTTTGGCCTGCTTTACGGTTTTCGTTTTCGCCCCGGCGAGAAAGGCCAGCAAATTGATTCCGCCACCGCCCTCACCGCCTTGCAGCAACCACCAGACCCGGAAGAGTTCCTGTGGCTGCACCTGAACCTGGCCCACGCCGCCTGCGAGCGCTGGATGCAGGCGCATTTGTCGCTGCCGGAAGAATTTTTTGAAGCCCTGCATGAAGGCTCGCGCTCCACACGCATCGAGCATGTGGACTCGGCCTTGCTGGCGGTGGTCAACGATGTGGTGTTCAACTTCAGCAGCATGGTGTCGTCGGATATTTCCACGCTGTGGGTGTGCGCCCGCAGCCGCTTGCTGGTGAGCGCACGCCTGCAGCCGTTGCACTCGGTGGATAAATTGCGCTCGTCGGTGAAGGCCGGCGAACACTTTCGCTCCCCCTTGGAACTGCTGGTACACCTGCTGCGCGACCAGGGCGAAGTGCTGACACAGATCGTGCGCAAGACCAGTATCAGCGTTGACCAAATCGAGGATCAGCTGTTGTCTTCGCGCCTGTCCACCAACCGCGCCGAACTGGGTGCCGCCCGCCGCGTGTTGGTGCGCCTGCAACGCCTGCTGGCGCTGGAACCGGGTTCGCTGCTGCGCCTGCTCAATCGCCCGCCGCAATGGCTGCAAAAGGAAGACGTGAAGGAGTTACGCAAATCCACCGAGGAGTTTGCGCTGATCATCAACGACCTGACCGCCCTGGGCGAACGCATCAAGCTGTTGCAGGAAGAGATCGCAGCCAACCTCAATGAACAGAGCAACCGCACGCTGTTCACCCTCACGGTGGTGACGGTGCTGGCGCTGCCGATCAACATCATTGCCGGCTTTTTTGGCATGAATGTGGGTGGGGTGCCGCTGTCTCAAGACCCGGAAGGCTTCTGGATATTGGTAGCCTTGGTCGCAACCTTTACCCTGATCGCCGGGCGTTGGGCCTTTCGCAAATTCTCAAATTGAAATAAGCCCCACTGTGGGAGCTGGCTTGCCTGCGATTGCGGTGGATCAACCAACACAATGCAAGCTGACCCACCGCTATCGCAGGCAAGCCAGCTCCCACAGGGTTATGCGTACAGTCAGTGATTGAAGAGTCCAGCCATGGCCTTGAGCAGCTTCTTGTATACCCGCCGCGCCTCCAAGGCCTCTTCCAGGCTTACCGCCACAAACCCCGCCCGCTGGTTGGGCTGCATCTGCCCGATCAAGTCCAGGTCGGCGCTGATCACCGTGCCAATCATCGCGTAGCCACCGCCCGACACCGCATCGCGGTGCAGCACAATCGGCTCCAGCCCCGCTGGTACCTGAATCGAGCCAATCGGGTAGCAACTGTCGACGATGTTGGACGGATCGGAGCCCGCGCCAAACGGCTGTTCCCGTGGCTGGAAGCTCAATGCACTGCCGCCCTTGAAGCGATAACCGATGCGATCAGCCTCAGAGCCGACCGTCCATGGCTCGGCAAAAAAGCTGCTTTTGGCCTCGTCAGTCAAGCGCTCGTAATACAGCCCCGGCACCACCCGCAACGTCACATCGCCGCCGACCGAACGCCGCAACGCCATCGGCAAGCTGTTGCCCGCACGCCCGGTACCGCTGGCGGTACCGATCGACAACTGATCGCCCTCCTGCAAACGCCGGCCATTAAACCCGCCGAGGGCGCCGAGGGTGTAGGTGGAGCGGCTGCCGAGCACCAAGGGCACGTCGATACCGCCGGCGACGGCAAGATAAGTGCGTGCGCCGGCCTTGGGAAACTCGAACCGCAGCACTTGCCCTGCGCGCACGGCAAAAGCGGTGTCCTGGTGCACCACTTCACCGTCCAGGCGCGGCGACATCAGGGCGCCGCTCAACGCCACCAGCGCGTCTTGCTGGAACTCCAGCTCCGGCCCGATCAGCGTGCATTCCAGGCCCGCCGCGCCCATGGGATTGCCCACCAAGTGGTTGGCCGCACTCAACGCGTATTGGTCCAGCGCGCCCGACGGTGGGATGCCCAAGTGGTAATAACCTTCGCGGCCCAGGTCCTGCACGGAGGTGGCGAGGCCGGGTTTGAGGACCTTGATCATGCCAGCGCCTCCTGCAGGGTTTTCGGATAGCCGATGGGGTCGGCGAGAAAGGCATCCAGGGAAAATTCCACCGGGCGAATGCGTAAATCGAACCGCCCGGCGTCCACCTCGGCGACGGCCCGGTCATAAGCCTCGCGGTCTATCGGCTTGAACTGCACGATATCGCCGGGGCGGAAGAACACCATGTGCGCCTTGAGGTACGCCAACTGCTGCGCCGGGTCGTAGATCGGTGCCGGGGTGACGCCGAACATCTGGTAACCGCCCGCCCCTCGCACCGAGTAGATACAGCCAAAGCAGCCGCCATGGCCCAGGGTCAGTTTCGGCGTGTCGGTGCGTGGCCGCAGGTATTTGGGTACCTGCAATTGCCGCTCGCGTTCGACCATCTGGAACATGAACGGCAAGCCCGCGACAAAGCCGACCATCGACACAAACCACGGCGCGCCACTGTGGGCGACGATGAACGCGTTTACGTCGGCCAGGCCATTGATGCGTGCGGCGTATTCCAGGTCTGTGCCGCTGGGGTCTTGGTGGCGGTCACGAAAGCGCATCAGGGTTTCGTGGGTCCAGGGGTCGTTATAGAGCACCGGGATCTCGATGATGCGCGTGCGCAAGGTGCGTTCGGTCACGGCCTGGGCTTCGGCGCTTTGCACAGCGTCGAGCAGCGCGTGAGGGGCGATGCGGTCGGGGTCGAAGCGAATCTGGAACGATGCGTTGGCCAGGCAGACATCCAGTACGCCTTCAAGCGCCAGGCGCTCCACGGCGCGGGTCACCGCCATGCCCTTGAAAAAGGCCTGCAGGGACATGCTGTCGCTGACCTCGGCAAACAGGTGTTCATCACCGCCGAAGCTGTAGCGGATGGGGGACGTTTCAGCCATGTCTGTTCCTCTTGGAATCATTGTAGAAAGGCAGGCAAAAAAGTAAGGGGTGGATCTTATTGGGGTGTTGTGACGTCGATGCCCGCCTGGTCCAGGGCTGCACGGGTGGCCTCCACCAGCTCCAGGGCGCCGGGGGTGTCGCTGTGCAGGCAGATGGAATCGAATTCGATGGCCAGGTCTTCGCCTTCGACGGTCCGTACCAGGCCGGTCTGGCAGGCACGCAAGACCCGCGCGGCAACCGTGGCGGGGTCCAGCGCCCGCACATTGCGAGTAAACACGATGGAGCCGCTCAGGTCGTATTCACGGTCGGCATAGAACTCGCGCACCACCGGCTGCCCCAGTTCCTTGGCAATGCGCCAGATCACCGAGTTGGGCATGCAGTACAGCAACAGCGTGGGCTCGATGATCTGCAGGTTTTGCACCAACAGCCGCGCAGCTTCTTCATCGCGGGCCAGGTGCATATAGAGCGCGCCGTGAGGCTTGATATGTTGCAGGGTCACGCCTTGGGCACGGGCCATTTCACGCAGGGCACCAAGCTGGTAGAGCATGTCGTCCACCAGTTCCTGGGCCGGTGCGTTGATATGCCGACGACCGAAGCCCACCCGGTCACGAAAGCCTGGGTGCGCGCCGATGGCCACACCCAGTTGCTTGGCGCGCTCGACAGTGCGGCGCATGGTGCCGGGGTCGCCGGCGTGAAAGCCGGTGGCGATATTGGCCGAGCTGATGTAGGCCATCAGCTCTGCGTCGACGCCGTCGCCGATGGTCCAGGGGCCAAAGCTTTCGCCCATGTCTGAATTGAAATCCACTGTCTGCATCGAGGTCGCTCCGCCAAAGGTGATGCCCGCAAAGTAGGCTGGGGCTTGACCCCTTGGGAAGATCTATTATCAGATGGCCCATCTTCTGAAAATCAGATATCGCTCATGTCCCTTACCTTGCGCCAGGTTCGCTACTTCGTCGCCACCGCCGAGATCGGCCAGATTTCCCAGGCGGCGATTCACTTGAATATTTCCCAATCGGCGGTAACCACGGCGATCAAGGAGCTGGAAGCCATGCTCGGCGTACAGTTGTTCGTGCGCTCGGCCCAGGGCATGAACCTCACCGACGCCGGGCGGCATTTTCTCAACCGTGCCTATGTGATTGTGCGCAGCGTAGACGACGCCCTCAACAGCCCGTTGCCGGACTACCGCGCCAGCGGCGTGCTGCGGGTGGCGGCCAGCTACACCGTGCTGGGTTATTTCCTGCCGCACCATTTGCAGCGTATGGAGCACTGGCATCCGGACGTGACCATCGAGGTGTTCGAACAGGAGCGCCAAGCCATCGAACAGGGCCTGCTCGACGGCCAGTTCGACATGGCCGTGGTGCTGACCGCCAACCTCACCCACGCGGATATCGTCTCGGAAATTCTGTTCAACTCCGAACGCCGCCTGTGGCTGCCCAGCCATCACCCGTTGTGCGAACGCGGTGCCGTGAGCCTGGCGGACGTGGCCCAAGAGCCCTACATTTTGCTGACCGTGGATGAAGCCGAACACAGCGCCATGCGCTACTGGGAACAGGCCGGGCAAACCCCCAAGGTGCGGCTGCGCACCAGTTCGGTGGAAGCGGTGCGCAGCATGGTCGCCAACGGCAGCGGCGTGGCGATCCTGTCAGACCTGGTGCACCGGCCCTGGTCTCTGGAAGGCAAGCGCATCGAAACCCTGACCGTCACCGACCCGGTCACGCCCATGAGCGTCGGCCTGGCCTGGCACCGCGAGCGCGACTTTACCCCGGCTATGCAAGCGTTCCGGGACTACTTCCACGACGCGTTCCTGGCACCGCAGCAGTTGTCGGCGCGCCGCTAGAGATGGGCTTGCAGGGTGGCGGCCAACCAGTCCATGAACACCCGCACTCGCAATGGCAAATGCCGCTGGCCGGCGTACAGCAACGACACATCCAGGGGCGGCGCCTGGTAGTCGGGCAACACCGCCACCAACTCGCCGCTGACCAACAAGTCGCGTATGCCGAGCTGCGGCACCTGGGTGAGGCCAAACCCGCCCAGGCACGCCGACTGATAGGCATCGGTGCTGTTGACCGTCACCCGGCCTGCCATCGGTAACCGCTGCACTTTGTTGCCCAGCAGGTATTCGAACCCGGCCGAGCGTGCGCCCAGTGGCCGCACGTAATGCACCAACTGGTGATGCGCCAGGTCTGACAGGGTTTTGGGCACGCCGTACCGTTGCAGGTACGCCGCGCTCGCGCAGTTGACCATCGGCATGCTGCACACCCGTCGCGCCACCACAGTTTGATCAGGCTGGGCGCCGACACGCACGACGCAGTCGAACCCTTCGGCGATCAGGTCCACTTGGCGGTCCGAACAACTGATCTCCATGTCGATCAGCGGGTGGCGCGTCATGAAGGTGAGCAGGTTCGGCAAGATCACGCTGCGTGCCATGACATTGGGCATGTCCACCCGAATGCGCCCAGCAAGCTGGGTTTCATCCTGGCGAAACAAGCCCTCCAATTCCTCCATGTGCGCCAGCAGGTCCTTGCTGCGTTCGTACAGCACACGACCATCCTGGGTCGCCTGCACCTTGCGTGTGGTGCGTTGCAACAGCCGCGCACCCAGCAGTTCTTCCAGCGCCTGCACATGCTCGGACACGCTGGAGCGCGGCAGGCCGAGGCTTTCACCGGCCTGGGTGAAACTCGACAATTCCGTCACCCGCACAAAGGTACGCAGTAGCTCAAGCTTGTTCATGGATTGTTCGCCTTATCCGGCCAGTGATTCCGCAATAGCGCTGTTTATCACGTTATGGCCGGACAAATACACTCAGTCCCACTCACCCCATTCGAGGACTGCACCATGACCCGTAAAATCGCACTCATCACCGGCGCCAGCCGTGGCCTGGGCAAAAGCGCTGCCCTGCACCTGGCTGCGCAAGGCATTGACATCATCGGCACCTACCACAGCGCAGCGGCCGAAGCCCAGGCCGTGGTTGCCCAAGTAGAGGCCCTGGGCGGGCGCGCCGCCATGCTGCAACTGGACGTGAGCCAGAGCGCGACCTTCGATGCATTCGTTGGTCAGGTCGGCACGTTGCTCAAGGATGTGTTCGGCGTGGATCGCTTCGATTTCCTGATCAACAACGCCGGCGTCGGCACCCACGCAAGCTTTGTCGAGACCACCGAAGCCCAGTTTGACCAGCTGGTGGCGATCCACGTGAAGGCACCGTTTTTTCTCACGCAAAAACTGCTGCCGCTGATCAACGACGGCGGGCGCATCATCAATATTTCCAGCGGCCTGGCGCGCTTCAGCCTGCCGGGTTATGCCGCCTACGCATCCATGAAAGGCGCGGTGGAAGTATTGTCGCGCTACCAGGCTAAAGAGCTGGGCCCACGAGGGATTACCGTGAACACCCTGGCGCCGGGCGCAATCGCCACTGACTTCGGCGGCGGTGCGGTACGCGATAACAATGATGTGAATGCGATGGTTGCCAATAACACTGCTCTTGGCCGAGCCGGCTTGCCGGACGATATTGGCGGCGCGATTTCGATCTTGCTGGCCGATGGCAGCCACTGGATCACCGGCCAGCGGATCGAGGCGTCGGGCGGGATGTTCCTCTAAACGGCTCCTCGTTGTAGGAGCGAGCTTGCTCGCGAAAAGCTCAAGAGCGCCGCGTGTTTCCAGAGGCGCCGCGTTATCGTTAGCGATCTTCGCGAGCAAGCTCGCTCCTACAGTGGGCGGTGTTTTTACCGGCGATTTTTTCCCGAATGACGTCGTAACCCCAGTGGTACACGTAGGTGTACGGCAGGAAGAACAACAACACGCCAATGTCGAGGATGAAGGCTTCCAACAGGCTGATCTTCATCAAGGCAGCAATCAACGGCACCGCCAACAGAATCAGGCCGCCTTCAAACAGCAGCGCATGCAGCACACGGGTCCAACCACCGTTGGCCAGTTGCAGGCGGGCTTTAAGGCGGTCGAACAGGCTGTTGAACACCACGTTCCAGCTCAGTGCCAACAGGCTGATGCCCAAGGTCACTGCGCCCATCTCCAACGCCGGCCGGCCAGTGATCCACACCAGCAGTGGCGTGCAGATCAATAGGGCCAGCCCTTCGAAACCAAGGGCTTGAAAAACGCGTTCAGTAAGGGATTTGGTAGGGGTCATGACCCGGCTCCGTGAGTGACGATGGTTGCCATGATCAGGCTTTGTCTCGATACTTCATAACCAATAACCATCGATCAAGGCGATAGCAATGGCTTCCCACGAGGTGCTTCAGGCGTTTGTCCAGGCGGCCACTCAAGGCTCGTTTTCCGCGGCGGCGCGCAAGCTGGGCAAGAGCCAGTCCACCGTGAGCGCGGCGGTGGCGAGCCTTGAGATCGACCTGGATGTGGTGCTGTTTGACCGCAGCAGCCGCAAACCGACCCTCACGCCCGCGGGGCAGGTTTTGCTGCAACGGGCTGAGCAAGTGCTGGAAGCCAGTAGCCGCCTGGAGCTGGCGGCCAGTCAGTTATCGCAAGGCCTGGAGCCGAAGCTGAGTATCGCCATGTCCGATACTTACCAATCCGATCGGTTCGAGGTCGCCCTCACGGCCTTCGAACAACGCTATCCGGACCTTGAGCTGGAATGCCTGATCGCGGAATGCGAAGACCTGATCGCGCTGGTGCAAAGTGGCCGGGCGCAGATCGCGTTTATCGAGCAACAAGAAGTCTACCCGCCAGACCTGACGTTTTCCCCCGTGGAGGAACGCACGGAGATCGCGCTGTTCGTCTCGCCTGGACACCCATTGGCCAGCCTGGACAAGATTCACCCGCACACCCTGCAACAACACCGGGAGTTGCGCTTGGCGAGCATCATCAGCCCCAATGAAAACCGCAGCACGCAACGCGTCTGGTCGGCGCCGAGTTACCTGATGCTGATGGAAATGGCCCAACTGGGTTTTGGTTGGGCACCGATTCCGCGCTGGCTGGTGGAGCGCTTTGGCGGCAACCAGTTGGTTGAACTCAAGGTGCGCAGTTGGCCGCGTTCAGTGGCGGTGGATGCGTTGTGGTCGCGGCAACAGCCGCCGGGGCCTGCGGGGAGCTGGTTGCTGGGCAAGATGCTGGAATGAGCCTGTAGGAGCGAGCTTGCTCGCGAAGAACGTCAACGAAAACGCGTGCCTCCTGAAGAAACGCGGCGTCGGTGAGTTTTTCGCGAGCAAGCTCGCTCCTACATTTGGATCGTCACTGCCTGGGAGAATTGAGTTCGGCGAGGCGTCGCGTGATGAAGCGTTTTTCTGGCGCTTGTTGGGTCAGGGACAAGGCTTTCTCATACGCGCTGCGGGCTTCGTCAAACCGCCCCAACTGCCGGCAAAACTCCCCACGCGCCGAATGCGCCAAGTGGTAGTCCTGCAACTCACCGCGCTGCAAAAGGTTGTCCACCAGCGCCAACCCCGCCAACGGCCCCTGCTCCATCGCCACCGCCACTGCACGGTTCAACTCGATAACCGGCGACGGCAAAGCCTTGAGCAATACATCGTAGAGCCCGACAATCTGCCGCCAATCGGTTTCCCCCGCGCTGGGCGCCTCGGCGTGTACGGCGGCAATCGCCGCCTGCAGGCAATACGGTCCAAAGCGCCGAGTGTTGAGCGCCTGCTCCACCAGTGCGCAGCCTTCAGCGATCAAGGCCGCGTCCCACCGCGTACGGTCTTGAACGTCCAACAGCACCAGTTCGCCGCAGGCAGAAGTGCGGGCGGGCCGGCGCGACTCGTGCAGCAGCATCAACGCCAGCAAGCCCATGACTTCCGGCTCGGGCAGCAACTCAAGCAGCAAACGGCCCAGGCGAATCGCCTCCAGGGTCAGGTCTTCACGGGTGAGGTCGGCGCCCGCTGAGGCCGAATAGCCCTCGTTGAACACCAGGTAAATCACCCGCAGCACACTGTCCAACCGCGCGGGCAATTCGGCCCGTGACGGCACTTGATAGGGGATTTTCGCCTCACGGATCTTGCCCTTGGCGCGCACGATGCGCTGGGCAATGGTGGTGGGCGTGGCAAGAAAAGCGTGAGCGATAGCCTCGGTGCTCAGGTCGCAGATCTCGCGCAAGGTCAGCGCAACCTGGGCGTCGGCCGCCAACGCTGGGTGGCAGCAAGTGAATACCAGGCGCAGGCGGTCGTCTTCCACGTCTTCATCACTCCACGGCGCGGCCTCCAGCGCGTCGGCCTGCTCCTCCAATAACGGGGTAAACCGCGACTGACGCCGCAGGCGGTCGATGGCCTTGAAGCGGCCGGTGGACACCAGCCACGCCCGAGGATTATCCGGCACGCCATCTTGGGGCCAGCGCTGCACCGCGACAAAAAACGCCTCGTGCAACGCCTCCTCGGCCAGGTCGAAATCCCCCAGCACGCGAATCAGCGTCGCGAGCACACGGCGTGATTCGCTGCGGTAAATGGCGTCGATCTGCGGAGTCAATCGACCATGTCCTCGGTCACCAACTTCACCAGGCGGTCCAGGCTCTGGCCCCAACCGTCATGAAAGCCCATGGCTTCGTGGGCCTGTTTGTCTTCGGCACTCCAGTGCATGGCACGGGCGGTGTAGAGGGTCTTTCCGCCGACCTCCTCAAAGGTGACTTCGGCGCTCATGAACGGCTTGCCCGACGGCACCCAGCCCGGCATGAACGCGTCGGTAAACACCAGGCGGTTGGGCGCGTCGATCTCCAGGAATACGCCCTGGGTCGGGTACTCGCTGCCATCTGGCGCGCGCATCAAGGTGCGGAACAAGCCACCGACCCACAGGTTCATCTCGCATTCAGGGGTGGTCATGCCATGGGGGCCCCACCATTGTTGCAGCAGGGTTGGCTCGGTCCAGGCGCGAAACACCCGGCGGCGCGGCGCATCGATCAAGCGGCTGATGGACAGTTCAAATTCAGCGGGTTGAGTGTTCACGGGCAAACCTCCTCAAGTCTTATGATTATGGTGTTGAGAGATTCAATTGGCGCACGGGCCGCACTTCCACACTGCCGACCCGGGCCGCTGGAATATCGCCGGCCACCTGGAGCGCTTCATTGAGGTCCTTGGCTTCGATCAGGTAGAACCCGGCGAGTTGCTCCTTGGTTTCGGCAAACGGCCCGTCGGTGATCGACAGCTTGCCGTTGCGCCTGCGCACGGTAGTGGCGGTGGTCACCGACTCCAGCGGCTCGGCGGCCAGCATGCGCCCGCTGGCCTGGATGGACTCGGCGTAGGCCAGGCACTCCGAGTCGTGGGGGCTGTCGGGCGAGGTGTGCAACACCTGTTCGTCGCTGTAGATAAGGCACAGGTATTTCATGGCGTTCTCCGTTTTCGGACTACTGACTATAGTTCGCGGTGCTCAAGGTTTCAGGTCGAACAACGCCGTGCCGCTTTGCATATCAAACGGCGCCGACCAGTGCTCGTGCACCACCTTCCATTGGCCATCAATGCGCTGGTAGCCGGCGGTTACGCGCATCCAGCAAGCCTTCACCTCACCGTCCGGCCCGGCACCTCCGCAGTGGGCCAGCCAATGGGCGAATGCGCTGTCTGGCGCTTCGACGACATGCAGTTCATGAAACTCGAAGATGCCGGGGCCGGGGCAGTGCTTCATGCACTCCTCCCAATGCGCACGGTAGGCCGCCTTGCCTTTGAATTGCAGGGCGGTTACGGCGTCGAACGAGACGATATCGTCGGCGTAAAAGCTGACAATCTGGTCGATATCACGGCTGACGACGGCGTGTTTCCATTGCTCGATCAGGCTGTTGATTGCAGTGCTCATGGCGATGACTCCTTGGGGTGGAAAATCACGGAAGACACCCTTAGTCGAATGGCCCGAAGGGAAATCGACATCCCCCTGAAAAATAATTTCCCGTGGCCCAAACCCGATAAACTGCCACCTCCCTTACAGCCGTTCGGACAGCCCCATGCAAACCCGCCTCGTTGCCTACGAGGCGCTGAACGCTGTGCAACAACAGCAAGTCGGCGCCATTGAAGTTCACCCTGAGCAACTGCCGTTTTGCGGTGATATGTATTGCGCCCTCAATACCCTGCTCGCCAAGCCAAGCCCTGGGGTCAAGGGCTTTGCGCTGTTGGCCGATGACCTTCCCGTAGCGTTCCTGCTGCTCAAGCGCCCCCCGTGCCTGCCGCATTGGGCCGATGAACACAGCGCTACACTCCACGCGCTACAGGTAGACCGGCATCAGCAGGGGCGTGGATACGGCAAGGTGTGTTTGCAGGCGTTGCCCGCCGTGGCGCGTGAGGCGTGGCCGCAGATCCAAGGGTTGGAATTGTCGGTGGACACCCACAATCTGGCGGCAATGGGGTTGTATCTGGGGGCGGGATGGGTGGATCGCGGTGAGGCGTACAAGGGCCGGGTGGGATTTGAACGACGACTGAGTTGGACGTTTGGTCAGGGAACACTTGACGCACCCAAAATGTCACGTATACATGACTTATGAACATCAATGTAATGTATATGTGACATGGATATTTCAATGATCACTCAGCGCTTGGGCAATCAGATCCGGGCGATGCGCATCAATCGTGGCTACAAACAAGCGGACCTCGCGGCGCTGGCGGGCATCACTCGTCAGAAGCTCATCGAAATCGAAAAAGGCAGCCTCTCGGTTGCCATGAATGCCTATGCACGCGTCATCGCAGCCCTGGGCAGTGAGGTCAAATTGGTGCCCGCCACGATGCCGACACTGGAGGAACTGGAGGACTTGTTTGATGAATAGGCATAGCCTGCGTGTGCATACCCCTCAAGGAGAGAGCGGTAGCGTCTTGAGGAGCACCGACAACTACCTGTTTCGCTACAGCGACCACGCACTCGCAAGCAGCGCACTCTGCCTGGCGATGCCAGTTCGGGCAGAAGAGTATGCCCGTCGCGAACTTCACCCCATCTTTCAAATGAACCTGCCAGAAGGCTACGTGCTTGAGCAATTGCGCAACCGCCTTGCCAAGACGGTAAAAGTCGACCCGATGCTGCTACTGGCGTTATCGGGTAGCAGTGCACCTATCGGGCGAGTGTTTGTGTCTTCGGATCAAGTCAATGAATTGGTCCAACGCAACAGCCCTCCGGCCACCGGGGAGAACCTTAACGAAATTCTCGCCTGGGATGGTGCAGAAGACCTGTTCGCCAACCTCGTAGATCGCTATATCTTGCGAGCCGGTATTTCCGGCGTGCAGCCTAAAGTGCTGGTGCCCGAAAAAGCTCAAACGCCCGAGCAAAAATTCACGTCGAAGACCGATGAGCTGATTATCAAGAGCGGTCGTGAAGAGTTTCCGGGGTTGGCTATCAATGAATACCTGTGCATGTCCATTGCCCAGGAGGCGGGCCTGCCCGTACCACCGTTTTACCTGTCGCAAAACCATAAGCTATTCATCATGCGCCGCTTTGACCGGGACGAGCAGCTCAACCCGCTGGGCTTCGAAGACATGGCCACGCTGATGGGCCTGTCCGCCGAACAGAAATACGCTAAAAGCTACGCCGCCATCGCCAAGGCGGTAAGGATGTTTTGTTCACCGCAAAACCAACGCAGTTCGTTGGACCAATTGTTCGACAGTGTGGCGCTCAGCTGCATCGTGGGTAACGGTGATGCTCATCTTAAAAACTTTGGCGTGCTCTACAGTGACCCGGTGAAGCTCGATGCGTGTTTGGCACCGGCTTACGACATTGTAAACACCACCTGCTATATCCCCGAGGACACGCTCGCGTTGGACCTCGGCGGCAATAAATCATTGTTTGCTTCACGCCTGGGCATTCTCGAATTTGCCCGAACCTGCGAAGTCGAAAACCCCAAAAGGCGCATTCAGGCGCTGCTTCAAGCCCTTGAAACCGTGCTCAAGCGCGAAGACGATTACTGCCGGTTAGCACCTGATGTCGCGAAAGCCATTCGGCAATCCGCGCAGAGCTATCTACAGAGTTTCGGTGGCTGAAAAATCCTTCTTGCAAAAAAGGCCGAAGAACATAAACGCTCTTCGGCCGATAGCTCAGCCCCGCTCCCCGATCGGCAGCCAGATTTCCACCGTCCCCGTGCCCTTCCTGGCATCGAAATCCTCGCTGTAGCGCTCGAAATCCGCGCCCATGACCTTATAGCCCGAGTGCGGCAGCCACTCGAACATGATGCGCTCGTAGGTTTGCTCAAGTGCCTGCACCGGCCCGTAATGGGGGAACACGGCATAGTTGAGCGGCGGGATTTCGATGAACTCGAAATTGCTGGGCACATCGCCCTTGGCCGGGACTTCAACCCCCGCCATGTAATCGAATTCGCCTTGATGGGGGTTGTGGCATACCCCATAGGTCACCCCACCCACGCGGTTCTTGATGTCCTTGATACAGGTGTCGAACAACTCCCACAACCGTGGGATATCGCCCACGGTGGCCTTCGAATATCGCCCTTGCACCCCGGCGATCACCAGGGCTTTGCCGGCTTCCATGCGTGGCTCCAACGGTTGTTTTGTCTGCTGATCCATACGAACAGTCTCCTTCTTATGAGGGAACAAACCCGCATCGAGTATAGGGGCATATCCGCGTTGTACTCCATGTAGAAAAATTTCCTGCACATCTGGACAACTGGCCATCATCGCCCGTATTGTCTGCCCCGCAGGCCACCGCAGTGGCCGACGTCGCTCGGACGGTTCCGGGCGCTTACGTACCTCGAGGCAACAATGGCAGACCAAGGTTCGCCGCGCCGCTTTGCGCGCATAGATCGACTCCCCCCCTATGTTTTCAATATCACTGCCGAGCTGAAGATGGCTGCGCGTCGGCGCGGCGAAGACATCATCGACTTGAGCATGGGTAACCCTGACGGCGCCACGCCTCCTCATATCGTGGAGAAAATGGTCACCGTCGCCCAGCGTGAAGACACCCACGGCTACTCCACCTCCAAAGGTATTCCGCGCCTGCGCCGGGCGATTTCACGCTGGTACAAGGACCGTTACGCGGTGGATATCGACCCTGAGTCCGAAGCCATCGTGACCATCGGCTCCAAGGAAGGCCTGGCGCATTTGATGCTGGCCACCCTGGACCAGGGCGATACCGTGCTGGTGCCCAACCCCAGCTACCCGATTCATATCTACGGCGCGGTGATTGCCGGCGCCCAGGTGCGTTCGGTGCCACTCATCCCGGGCGTGGATTTCTTCGCTGAGCTGGAGGGCGCGATTCGCGGCTCGATCCCCAAGCCGAAGATGATGATCCTCGGCTTCCCGTCCAACCCCACCGCGCAGTGCGTGGAACTGGACTTCTTCGAACGAGTGATCGCCCTGGCCAAGCAGTACGACGTGCTGGTGGTGCACGACCTGGCCTACGCCGACATCGTCTACGACGGCTGGAAAGCCCCGTCGATCATGCAAGTGCCCGGCGCCAAGGACATTGCGGTGGAGTTTTTCACCCTGTCCAAGAGCTACAACATGGCCGGCTGGCGCATCGGCTTCATGGTGGGCAACCCGGAACTGGTCAACGCCCTGGCCCGCATCAAGAGCTACCACGACTACGGCACCTTCACCCCGCTGCAAGTGGCGGCGATTGCGGCGCTGGAAGGCGACCAACAGTGCGTCAAAGACATTGCCGAGCAGTACCGCCAGCGCCGCAATGTGCTGGTCAAGGGCCTGCATGAGCTGGGCTGGATGGTGGAGAACCCTAAGGCGTCGATGTACGTCTGGGCCAAGATTCCCGAGCAATATGCCGCCATGGGCTCGCTGGAGTTTGCCAAGAAACTGCTATTGGAAGCGAAGGTGTGTGTGTCGCCGGGGATCGGCTTTGGTGAGTATGGCGATGATCATGTGCGCTTTGCGCTGATCGAGAACCAGGACCGGATTCGCCAGGCCGTGCGTGGGATTCGCGGGATGTTCAGGGCGGATGGACTGGTCAGCAAAGCCTGACCTGATCCACCTGAAGAAACCCAATCAATGTGGGGGCTGGCTTGCCTGCGATGGCAATGTTGGATTCACTACCGCTATCGCAGGCAAGCCAGCTCCCACATTTGATCAGTTCCCACCCTTGCTTTGGGGTGTGGCTTACACCACCAACGACAGCAACATGATGAAGATCAGCGCCACGATCGACAGAATGGTCTCCATCGCCGTCCAGGTCTTGAACGTCTCGGCCACGGTCATGTTGAAGTACTGCTTGACCAGCCAGAACCCCGCATCGTTGACGTGAGACAGGATCAACGAACCCGCGCCCGTCGCCAGTACCAGCAACTCGCGGTTAACCCCTGGGATCATGCCCACCACCGGCACCACAATGCCCGCGCCGGTAATGGTCGCAACAGTGGCAGAACCGGTCGCCACGCGAATCACCGCCGCCACCAGCCACGCCAGCAGGATCGGGTTGATCTGCGCGTTCACCGCCATATGGCCGATCACGTCACCCACGCCGCTGGTCACCAGCATCTGCTTGAAGCCACCACCGGCACCGATGATCAGGATGATCGCGGCGGTCGGCGCAAGGCTGGCGTCAAGCAACTTGAGGATCTGCTTGGAGTGGATGCCCTGGCGATGGCCAAAGGTGTACAGCGACAACAGCAACGCCAGCAACAGCGCGGTGATCGGGTGGCCGATCATGTCCATCCAGTTGCGCACCACGTTGCCTTCGGCAAACGCGATGTCGGCAAAGGTTTTGAGCAGCATCAGGAACACCGGCAGCAGCACGGTGACCAGGGTGATGCCAAAGCTTGGCAGCGACTTGTTATCGGTCTCGCGGGCCAGTTGGTCCACCAGTTCCTGGGACGGGTTGCCCGGAATGTACTTGGCGATGAACGTACCGAAGATCGGGCCGGCGATGATGGCGGTTGGCAGGGCGACGATCAGGCCGTACAGGATGGTCTTGCCGATATCGGCGCCGAACACACCGATGGCCAGCAGCGGGCCCGGGTGCGGTGGCACCAGGCCGTGCACCGCCGAGAGGCCAGCGAGCAGCGGAATACCGATCTTGATCAACGACACGCCGGTACGCCGGGCGACGATAAACACCAGCGGGATCAGCAACACAAAGCCGATCTCGAAGAACAGCGGGATGCCCACCAGGAACGCGGCGAACATCATGGCCCATTGGACCTTTTCCTTGCCGAAGGCGCGGATCAGGGTCTGGGCGATCTGATCGGCACCGCCGGACTCGGCCATCATTTTGCCGAGCATCGTGCCCAGCGCGAGGATGATGCCGACAAAGCCGAGCACCCCGCCGAAACCGTCCTGGAACGCCTTGATGATCTTGTCCACGGGCATGCCCGAGGTCAGGCCGAGGAAACCGGCCGCGATGATCAGTGCAATGAACGGGTGCACCTTGAACTTGGTGATCAGTACGATCAACCCGATGATAGTGACTACTGCATCTAGCAGCAGGTAAGACTCGTGGGACATGCCAAACATGGGGGGTCTCTCCTGTTTGTTGTTGTTATTAAAGCGGGTGTTGAACTTCCTGCCGGGGATAGCGCTATCTTTTCCGGCAAAAAATTAATGAGTAGGTTCAAAGCCGTGCTCAAGCCACCAAGCGTTGGTCTGCTCGGCCAGTTCCTCGACGCTGTCTTCACTGGCGTTGAGCGCCAGGGTCAGCGGCTCGCCCTTGGGCGATTCCAGGGTGGCGAACTGGCTGTCGATCAGGCTGGCCGGCATGAAATGGCCGGGGCGGTGAGACACGCGGTCAGCGGCGACTTCGCGGGTCAGCTCCAGGAAGACAAAACCCAGGCCCGGCGCGGCTTCGCGCAGGTGGTCGCGGTATTTTTTCTTCAGGGCCGAACAGGTCAGTACGGGATGCTCGCCGGCTTTCAACGCGCGGCGCAGTTCATCGCACAGGATGTCGAGCCAGCCGGCGCGGTCGTCGTCGTTGAGGGGGTGGCCGGCGCTCATCTTTTCGATGTTCGCGGCAGGGTGAAAGCTGTCGCCTTCAATGGCAGTGGCGCCGTTGAGGGCGCACAGGGCTTGGCTGACGCTGGACTTGCCACAGCCGGAAACACCCATGATGACCAGGGCGGTAACAGGTTGACTCATGAAACACCTCAGGACGCAGATAGCGCTACCTTTGCATAGCGTAAGGCTAGTGCAAAAACAGGCTTTTCCCGCGCCGACTTGTCATTTTTATGGAGTGACGCGTGCATCCGTTCCAACAGTTTGACTTCAAGAGCTGGACAGGATCAGGCAACCCTTTATCCAAGAATTTGCAGCCCTTTGGAGACAGCGCTACCTTAGTGCCTCGATTTTTGTTTGGCAAGCCGCCTGATGACCTCCAAGAACGATAAAAATACCCGCACGACGGGCCGCCCTACCCTCAATGAAGTGGCGCGCCTTGCTGGCGTCAGCCCGATCACCGCCTCCCGCGCCCTGCGTGGTATCAGCACGGTGGCCACCGAACTGGTGGAAAAAGTGCAACAGGCCGCCGCCGAACTGAGCTACGTGGTCAACCCCGCCGCCCGCGCCCTGGCTTCGGCGCAGAGCCATTCGGTGGTGGTGCTGGTGCCGTCGCTGTCCAACCTGCTGTTTATCGAAACCCTGGAAGCTATCCATCAGGTACTGCGGCCCAAGGGCTTTGAAGTACTGATCGGCAACTCCCATTATTCGCGCGATGAAGAAGAAGACCTGCTGCGCAACTACATGGCCTACCAGCCACGGGGTTTGTTGCTGACCGGCTTTGACCGCACCGAAAGCGCGCGACGAATGGTCGAGGCCAGCAATGTGCCCTGCGTGTACATGATGGATCTGGACCCTAACGCCGGAGTGAACTGCGTGGGCTTCTCGCAACTGGCCGCCGGCGAGACCGCGGCCGCGCACTTGCTGTCCCGGGGTCGCAAGCGACTGGCCTATATCGGCGCACAACTGGACCAACGCACCTTGCTGCGTGGCGAAGGCTTTCGTCGCGCCTTGCAGCAGGCGGGCATGTACGACCCGGCGTTGGAATTGCTGACGCCGCGCCCATCGTCCGTGGGCCTGGGTGGCGAACTGTTTTTGCAACTGCTGGCCGCCCACCCGGATGTGGACGCGATCTTCTTCGGCAACGACGACCTGGCGCAGGGCGCCCTGCTCGAAGCCCTGCGCCACGGCATCAAGGTGCCTGAACGTGTGGCGGTACTGGGCTTCAACGACCTGCCCGCCTCGTCCTTCATGGTGCCGCGCCTGAGCAGCATCAGCACGCCACGGGAAGCCATCGGGCGCCGAGCGGCGGAGCATCTGCTGACGATCATGGCGGGCAACAAGGTGGCCAAGCCGGTGGTGGATATGGGGTTTGAGTTGCAGGTGCGCGAGAGCACCTGAGTGCCTCGTTTTAATCAGACGCAGGGAGCCGGTAACCACCGCCCTGCGCACCTTCGTGCAACGCCGCCTGGATACGCTCATAGAGCGCATTGGCCTCTTCGGAACTGATGGAACGCGAGCAATCGCGCAACACGATACGAAGCAGGATGTTTTCCTGCCCAGGCAATAACCCCAGGCGAGCAATTGCTTGCGCCGGCAACTCATCTCGAGACCAGCGCCCCTTGATCTGCATCTCTTCCACCCACACAGCATCCTCACCGGCTGCGAGCAGCATCTTTTCGGTGATGGTTTCCTCGCTTTGCCCTGGCGTGACCGCGAGGGAGATGTCCCGAGTGATACACGGCAGTCGAGAGATCGGTTGCCAGGGTTTCAAATCAAACATTTGGGCCCTGACACGGGGATGGGTATCACGCAGGAGCCGAATATCCGGAATGCCCTTGCGCAGCATGGTCAACCGGTCCAACCCCATGCCCAATGCCAAACCACCGTGCTGCAGAGGATTGATGTTCAAGCGCTCAAGAAGTGATTGAGCAATACAACCACACTCCAGTACCTCAATCGGTTTCTCATCAAGCATCAGGTTCACCTCGATCCCCCCCTCGGTGTAATGGTGAGGGCTGTCCGAGAAGACCCAGGCCATACCGGGTACCGCGGCGTCCAAAACATCCCCAACCAGGCGCAGGAGCTGATCTTGGGTAGAAAGCTGCGGGTCACCTAATACCCAGATGTCCATCTGGTGGGGCTCAGCACAGTGCCAACGGTCTCGGCTGTCACGTCTAAATGTCATGCCTGGGGCGGCCAACATCATCATCTGTCCAGGTTGGCGGACTGTGCTTGAGTGCTGTAATGCAGCTGGAATCAAGCTGGTTGTTTGCGTACGGAGCAGGCACAAGTTACCGACCCAGCGCGTATGAGCACTGCCCAATGTAATTTCATCCCCGTCATAACCAAGCAAGCCATAGTTATCTTGAGCCGTTACCACTCGCGGCCCCTGAAGGAGTTGAGGTTCAGGCCAGTGACGCCGAGTCAGCTCGCAAAGTATTTCATCTAGCAGTAGTCGGACCGCATGAGGTTCAGGCGTCACATCGGTGAGGTCCGTAAGTGTAAGTGCCCTCTGCAGCTCGCTGGCAGTTATTACCTTTTTGAATAAACGCATGATCACACCTCCACTATCCGCACCACACTACCGCACAAACAAAAGTTAAAAATTACGCTTAAAAAACAAATAGGATCAACAACCCAACCCATAAAAACTACATTATCAGAATTAACTTACAGACAACTCTCACAGAAACCCTTATTCCTTATAAAAAAATTCCCTTAAAAAACAATCGATATAAAAAACACAAATCAACAGTTTCCTCCACCACCTATCTAGTGCTTCAATAATCCCGCCCTACCAACAGGGCATCCAATCCATTCCTACAGGAGGTAAAAATGAAAGCTTCAGAAGCTACTTCAGTAGTTGAGCCCTTTGAACCAACGCTCAATCACATCACATCCGACGCTGAAGGATTTACTTGGCCACCACTCTCATGGCCTTAACTAGAGCATGAACGCGCCAAGGCCAATGCCTTGGCGCCCTTGCCCAGGAGGAGTGAACATGACGCTTTCCCAACCACCATTTTTGGACATAACCCGTTTTGAAGTGTTCTCAGATTCCGAACCGTTCTTGAAACGCTGCACTCAACTAAACTTCGTTACGCAAAACATTATGCAGGCTGAGTCACTGGCACGAAACAGCATTGTGTTTTCATTCACTGACAGAGCTGCAAAAAAAAACGTTTGAACTGGCGAAACTTACCACCCAAAAACGCTGCATCTTTTGCCCAGTACATGTATTTGAGGCATCCATAGACAATGCCCTTTATGGCTTAGAGCAACTCAACAAAAGCAACATCGCACACGCCTTGACAGAACAGAGAAAAATGGTAGAGCTGGTTAACTGCAAGACGCCTCTAAAACTGTCTGGCCCCATGACTCACTCGAGCGTAACGCTTTCAAATGATGCCGTTCCTTATGCTGTTTTTGAAGAGGACTTGCAGGATGATTTCGTTCATTCAGTTGCAGAGCTTTTCGAGGTTCATTTCGCCCATATGAAACCTCAAGATCCCTGTCCGTTTTATGTAGATGGCGATCTTTATGTTGCGGGAATTCTGACGGTGTGCAGAAAGACAGAGAATGTGGATTGGGTTCTTAAAAACACACTTGATGGCTTGCGCGAAGAGGTTGCCTCCCAAAAAGCCTTACTCAAAATCAGTGGCAACACGGTCACGTCATTCAAAGTAGGTGACCGAGACTACATAGACCTCATTCAGAACGCGGCGGGGCCCAGGGCTGCGAAGCTCACTGAGTTCGCAATCGGCGTAAACCAGGCAATCACCCCACTGATTGATTTCAGGGTCAACTCCCAAATGAACGAAGGTATCAGCGGAGTCCATGTGGCAGTTGGGGATGGAACAACGGGATATCACATTGATTTCCTATGTCCGGGTGTCGCCGTTCAGTCATCATAAAAGTGAGTTGATGACATTCACCCTCGGCAGAACTTTTTTCCCACGAAGAACCGTGGGAATGATCAGACGAACGTAGGATCATCGTAGGACGCAGCTTACTTTGCAGTAAGCGCCTTGCTCCGCTGCCTACGCTTACGTCAGAATCCGCCGGCTTGTGCGCCTCGGTGGCGGTCTCTAAGGTTTGACGGTCGCTGAATTTCTCGGTGATCGGGTTTAGTAGCCTGAGCTTCCTCACACAAGATGCATGAGCCTATCGATGTTTGATGGTGGCTGTGCGCAGGGCGCCTTCGGGTGCGCCGGGTTTGTGTGGGATACCGGTCTACTAACCTGCGTACAGCTGCCACCCTTCGTTTAGTAGCGATGAGGTATCAGCCCAAAACAGGTATTTCAACAATGCAAAGCATCCATCCCGCGCATACGCTTTTCACCGTCATCCCTGATACTTCCCTCGAATCTTTACTGACCAACAGCTACGAAACCGTCTGCTCCGTCAGTACCCTACTGCTCGACCTGTCCGATGACCTCACCGGCAAACACCGTGATGTGGCCCTGGCCATTCATCAATTGAGCGAGTTGAGCGTATTGCTGGTGGGCAAAGCCATGGACCAGCACGTACCGCTGGCCTAGTAGCAAGGGGAGGCTCGGGCCAATAAGCACATCAGTCTGATGTAAGGCAGTCTCCCGTATCTGTCGACATGGGGTCAGATGAGAGTCGACCAAATCGCCTTCTCCTTTCAACAGGCGGTTGTCAATGTAAGCAACCATTCATCGGCCGACACAGAAAACTGTCATAAATGACAGTAGACCACACTGTATATGTGGCCTAAATATTAGGCGCAGCCCCCGCATGCTCATTATTCTCAAGGAGACTCATCATGAATTCGGCCAACAAAATCACTGGTTTCCTAAAAGAGGCTAACCAGAACTTTGATTCTCATAACATTCTCCACTTGAACACCTTCCCAGGCACAAAAAACACCACACTGGCTTTCATACAGGACAGCCATTTTATTGCATTTGAAATAGATAAAAACTTCGCAGCAGGCACCTATAAACTTTCCCATTCAAAAAAGGAGGAACATGTTCAAGTTATTTATAACAAGCCCAATCCTAATGGGGGTTTGTATCAATATCCGGCCATCTCGGGAACGTTTGAAATCGTCAACAACGAAAACAATATCCTTGATGCAAAATTCGCCTTCATAGCCGCCAAAGACGATGATCCAACCGACATTATTACCGTCGAAAGTGGCGTGTACTACATTATTGATTTCAATGCTCCTGAATAACCCCTTACACACCCCTCCCCTTGAAGGCAGCACTGCGCCTAGTCAGGCAAGTGCTTGCCTTTTCTGATCTCTGCCCAACCTCGCTATAGCTCCCAAACGTCTGGTAAATTGCCCCTGTCACTCATGATCGCAGGGAAGCTCAATGGCACACTCACTGAAAATCCTGGGCCGCACGTCCTCCATCAACGTGCGCAAAGTACTATGGACCTGCCAGGAATTGGGCATCGACTACGTGCGCGAAGACTGGGGCATCGGTTTCAAACCTACCCAATCCCCCGATTTCCTCGCCTTGAACCCCAACGCTCAGGTGCCGGTGCTGATCGACGACCATGGCGTGCTGTGGGAGTCCAATACCATCTGCCGCTACCTTGTCGGCCTCTATCAGCGCCATGACTTGCTACCCGTTGAGCCTGCCTTGCGTGCACGGGTCGAACAGTGGATGGACTGGCAGGCCACCGAACTCAACCCTTCGTGGGGCTATGCGTTCCACGCACTGGTGCGTCAAAACCCGGACTATCAGGACCCGCAACGCATCCAGGCGGGTGTGCAGGCCTGGAATGACAAGATGGCTTTGCTGGAACAACAGTTGACCAATACCGGCGCCTACGTCGCCGGCGAAGAGTTCACCCTCGCTGACATCTTGATAGGCCTTTCGGTACATCGGTGGCAGATGACCCCCATGGTGCGGCCACCCTACCCCGCCATCGCGGCGTATTACCAACGCCTCAGCCAGCACGCCGGCTTCAAGACGTTCGCTCTCAACGGCCATAATTAGAGAAGCAGTTGCGCGCTTTAAGCTCCAAGCCCAATAGCGGTTTGGCTTAAAGCTCGAAGCTTCCAACTCGCTGCTAACTGAAGGTTATTCATGCCCACACTCGCCGCCTGCGTCTCAGACCCCACCCGCGCCGCCCACATCAGCGCCCGCATCGACCGCCTGCCCGCCGTCGCCACTATTTGGCGCCTGGTGGCGTTGCTCTCCATCGGCGGCTTTTTCGAGCTGTATGACCTGTTCCAAACCGCCTATATCAGCCCTGGCCTGATCAGCGACGGGATTTTTCATACCGGCAGCGAAGGTGTGTTTGGCTTCTCGGACCAGGCCGCTTTCGCCTCGGCCACATTCCTGGGCCTGTTCCTCGGGGCCAGCCTGCTCAGCCCCATCGCCGACCGCTTCGGGCGCCGGGCGATCTTCACCTTTGCGTTGGTCTGGTACACGGTGGCCACGGTGTTGATGGGCATTCAAACCTCGGCCGTGGGCATCATTTGCATGCGCTTTCTGGTGGGCATTGGCCTGGGTATCGAACTGGTGACCATCGACGCCTATCTTTCAGAACTGGTGCCCAAGCGCATGCGCAGTTCGGCGTTTGCCTTTGCGTTTTTTATCCAGTTTCTGTCGGTGCCGGCCGTGGCCTTGATGTCGTGGTGGCTGGTGCCACAGGCGCCGTTCGGTATAGCGGGCTGGCGCTGGGTGGTGCTCTCAAGTGCGGTGTTTGCGCTGTTTATCTGGCAACTGCGCAAGCGCCTGCCGGAGTCACCGCGCTGGCTTGCACAAAAGGGCCGCTTCGAAGAGGCCGACACGATCCTGAACAACCTGGAGGCACGCTGCCGAAAGGATCACGGCAAGCCGCTGGACACGCCTGAACCCGAAGCGATCAGCGTGCAGGGCAGCGGCCGTTTCGCCGATATCTGGCAGCCGCCCTACCGTCGCCGCGCCTTGATGCTGATCGTGTTCCATGTGTTCCAGGCCATCGGCTTCTTCGGCTTTGGCAACTGGCTGCCGGCATTGCTCTCGGGCCAAGGTGTCAGCGTGACCCACAGCCTGCTCTACGCCTTCATCATCACCCTCGCCTACCCGCTGGGCCCGCTGCTGTTCGTCAAGGTGGCCAACCGCTTTGAGAACAAATGGCAAATTGTCGGCTCGGCCATGGGTGCAGTGATCTTCGGCAGCCTGTTTGCCCTGCAAACCACCGCGCTAGGGCTGATTTTCTGCGGGGTGATGATCACCTTCTGCAACGCCTGGCTGAGCTTCAGTTATCACTCCTACCAGAGCGAATTGTTCCCCACCAATATCCGTGCACGGGCGGTGGGGTTCTGTTATTCGTTCAGCCGTTTATCCACAGTGTTCAGCAGCCTGTTGATCGGCTTTATCCTTGAGCACCTGGGCACGCCGGGCGTGTTGGCGTTTATTGCCAGCAGCATGTTGATTGTGATGATTACCATCAGCTGGTTTGGGCCGCGCACGCGGAATCTGGCGCTGGAAAATATCGCTCACTGATTTAATTTGCATGGCTTTTCAGCAGAGTTGTATTTGGGGCGCTAATAACCGACCGTAATAAGCCTATCTGCTAAAAGCAGTTAAAACTCCACAAACTACACCACTCAAGTACCCGCCGATACTGTCAGCAATGACAGTTGACGCTTTATCGCCCCCCTCCATAATTAAGTCTCACCACCGTCAACAAACGCCACCTCCAAAACTTACTTTGAAAGGACAACCCATCATGCCTAAAAAAATATCCATCGGACGTCTTGAACTTACAAAGCCCGAAAAATTCAAATTTATTTCCGATTCAGCCAGTTTCCTTGAAATCGGCGAAGACTTACGCCTAGATGTATCCCATTACATACCAGAAGAACGAGTAACCATGAACATCGGTTTAGTCGTGAAAGCCGAAAAGGGCGCTTCCCACGGCGACTTCAAAGATAACGCCGAGGTACCTTACAGTTTCTTTCTGCATAGAATAGAAGGCGACCTTGGATTTGCTTATTTCTCAGAAAGCGGCACCTATAATATTAATTATGACCCAGACGCCAATGCATTGAGCGGCACCGTTGCCTTTACTGCAAAACGGGACGAAAACACCCGTTATGATTTTGCATATACCTTTAACATTCCAAGTACCAAATGATTGGTATAGGGGACGTCCTTTCATAGGGCGTCCCTCTGCCCTACCGCCCAGTATTCGGGTGCACACCGGGTGGCTTGATAGATTGAATTAAGGAGAAACGCTCTAAACCACTCTGTGGAACCGCGAGCGTCCGAACCCCGACGGCAACGCTTGGCCGCAGACAGGCTAATATCTGCCGCGACAACCGCGCTATCACCAGCAATATCAAACTTATCGCACCCGGCACAGTATTTGCTCCAGCTGTCGCACCGTCTGTTTTCATAGGTGACCGATCATGCTGGTTAACAACTCTCAAGCGGCGTCGAACGTGCAACAGATCACGCGACCCGACATGGACCCTGCCAACGCCGCCGCCAGTGCGCTGTACAGCGGCGCTTTGCAGGCTGCGCAACACAGCGTGACAGTGCCGGCCGCCCAGAAGGAACTGGACAAGGCCGGTGACCGTATCGACGAAGCCTTCGCCAAGACCCGCGTGCACATGCAAGCCGGTTCAGCACGCAGTGAGTTCACCGACTACATGACTAAAACGCCAGCCGAACGCATCCGTGATCAGTTGCTCAAAGAAAGGGGCCTGACCCTGGAAGAGCTGAACGCCATGCCGGCCGAGCAACAGCAGGCCTTTGCCAAGGAAGTGTCCGAGCGGTTCAAGCAGCAGCAACAGCAGCAGGTAGCGGCGAAGACGGCTGCCCCACAGGCGCAGGCTGTGAAAGAAACCCTGGCCGCGATCTAAGGCCATCCCCTGTAGGAGCGAGCTTGCTCGCGAAGGTCGGCAACGATGACGCGCACATCCAGAATGAACGCGGCGTTCTTGAGTTTTTCGCGAGCAAGTTCGCTCCTACAGACGGCTTTGCAGCTATTGCAGTTGCAAGGTGGAGTTGAACTGACTGATCGCATCCACCACATGCCGTGACCCTTCCTGGATCTCCAGGATCACCTGCCCCGCCTCGTTCGCCAACTCCACGCCCAGGTCCGTGCGGCTCAAGCTCGACTGCATGCTCGACACTGCGCTCAACGACAGGTCGTGGTTCTTGCGCACCACATCCACTATCTCCACCGTCGCCTGGCTGGTGCGGGCCGCGAGGCTGCGCACTTCATCGGCCACCACGGCGAACCCACGTCCATGCTCACCGGCTCGCGCCGCTTCAATCGCGGCGTTGAGCGCCAGCATATTGGTTTGTTCGGCAATGCTGCGGATGGTCTGCACGATGGCGCCGATGATATCGGACTGTTTGTTGACCGCATCGATGCTGTGGGCAGCCTGGTTCAAGTCGCTGGAGATGGCCTCGATGATCTGTACCGTTTGCTGCACCACCTGCGAGCCCTTGCGGGCGCAGGCATCGTTTTGTACGGAGGTGGCGTGGGCCGAATCGGCGGCGGTGCGCAGGGTGGTGACCTGGTCGGTGATGTCGCTGGCAAATTTCACCACTTTGTACAGGCGCCCATTGGTATCGAAGATCGGGTTGTAGGACGCCTCCAGAAACAAGGTCTTGCCGTATTTGTTTTTACGCTCGAAGCGGTGCGAGTGATATTCGCCGCGATTGAGCGAAGCCCAAAACGCCTTATATGCGGCGGACTCCACTTCGCTGCGGTGGCAAAACATACTGTGATGCTGACCAATGATTTCTTCGCGTGAGTACTGCACGGTGCGCAGAAAGTTATCGTTGGCATTGAGAATCTGGCCTTGGGGCGTGAACTCGATGACCGCCATGGACCGGCTGATGGCGTCGATCAGGCTTTGGTTCTCATGCTCATCGTGGACCCGTGCGGAAATATCCGCCGCCACCTTAATCACACTTTGCACTTGGTTGTCGCTGCCCAGTACCGGCATGTAGCTGGCTTCGAGCCAGACCTCCTGGCCGCGCTTGTTAAGGCGCATGAAGGTGCCGCTGAGCGCCTCGCCTCGCGCCAGATCGCGCCACAACTGGTGGTAGGCATCGGTGTGGGTATAAGCCTCCTCGCAAAACAGGCGGTGATGTTTGCCACGGATCTCCTCGACGCTGTAGCCCATGGTTTGGCAAAAGCGTTCGTTGGCATTCAGGATCACTCCCGTGCGGTCGAACTCAATCATCGCCATGGAGTGGCTGATGGCGGCAAGCTTGGCGTTGGCTTCGGTGAGGGCACAGGAAAAATGCTGGATTTGTTGCAGGTCGGCTTTGTGCTGGCGGTTGAACATGGTCAGATCACCCTAGATTCCCGGCGCCTGGAAGGCGCATTCCATTCATACGTTGGATATTTCTGGTACACCTGCATGGGGAAATAACCATTGGAAACGCTTTGTAGGCCAAGCGTCATTCACGGTTCTGGGTGAGCATAGACAGGCCTTGGCACTCTGCAAGGCCACTAATCCGCCAGCATTGCTGTTCAGGGATGATCAAGAGGCTTGAAGACCGCCTGCTGCACATCGACTTTTTTCGGGATCAGGCCATTGGCAAAAAACAGGTCGGCGGTGCGTTGCTGGTTGGCGATGTCGATGGCCGCCAAGGGTCGGATCGGTTCAGGCGAGCGATGTTCGAAGTAGCTTTTGACCACCGCCGGTTGCAGGCCCAGGGTGCCGGCCATCAGCGTGATGCTCGCGTCGGGCTGGTCAAGCGACAGGCGCTGCGCCTTGCCAAGCGTCTGGATAATCGTGGCGATGGCCTCTGGGTGCTGCTGGGCAAACGGATGGTTGACCACGAAGAAACTGCCCGCCGGGTTCAACCCTTGCCCGTCCCGCAGCACGCGTGCCGAGCCGTCGATCACGGCGGCGGAGTAGTACGGGTCCCACACTACCCAGGCGTCCACCTTGCCTTGTTCGAACGCGGCGCGGCCGTCGGAAGGCGACAGGTACACCACGTTCACATCCTTCCACTGCAACCCGGCGTGCAGCAGGCTTTTGAGGAACAGGTTGTGTGCACTGGAGCCCTTGAGCAACGCCACGCGCTTGCCCTTGAGTTCTGCCACGGTCTGCACCGTACTGGCCTTGGGCACCAGCACCGCTTCGGCCTTGCCTTCGTTAGGCTCGACGGCGAAATACTGCAAGTCGATACCGGCCGCCTGGGCGAAGATCGGCGGGATATCGCCAATATTCCCGATGTCCAGGCTGCCGGCGTTGAGCGCTTCGATCAGCGGCGGGCCACCGAGGAATTCGGTCCACTGCACTTGGGTCCCAGGCAGCGCCGCTTCAAAAAGCTTGTGCTCACGGGCTAGTACCATGCTGACCGAGCTTTTCTGGTAGCCGATGCGCAGTGTAGAAGGTTCGGCCGCCGAGCTGGGCTGTGCCAATACCGCCAATGCCAGCAGCGAACTGCCCAGCAGGTGTTTGATTGCTTTCATAAGTTGCCTCTTGGTGGTTCGATCAGATTCAAAGTGAGCACAGTAAGCGTGGGAGCTGGCTTGCCTGCGATGGCGGCCTGTCAGGGCCAGTGGTGTTGGCTGGCTCACCGCTATCGCAGGCAAGCCAGCTCCCACATTTGATCGGTGTGGGATTCAAGACCGGTTACAGCGCGGGCCATGTAATCACTGACCGAGCGCTGGGAAATCCCCAGTTCGGCGGCGATCTGGGGGTACGTCAGGCCGTTGACGCGGGACAACAGGAACGTCGTCTTGACCTTGGCCGGCAAGCGGTCGAGCGATAGATCGATGGCTTGCAGGGCTTCGAGTACCTGGGCCCGGTCCTCGGCGCAGGCTGCATCGTCATCCAGCGCAGCGAGGTAGGCACGCTCCAGGTCACGCCGACGCCACACCTGGTACACCAGGCGCTGGGCAATGGTGGTAAGCAATGCGCGGGGCTGTCGTATCGGGTTTACGTGAGGTGCACTCAGGAGCTGGACAAAGGTGTCGGCGGCGATGTCTTCGGCGTGGGCACGGGAGTTGAGGTAGCGGTGCAAGCGGCTGCACAGCCAAGGGTAATGAATGCGAAACAGTGAGCCCACGTAGTCGCTGTGAGCACTATCGGCGCCGGACATAGTGGCTCCTTCTGAGTAGGTTGCACGGTATGTCCGGTGTTCCGGTGGAGCGATCCTAGCAAGGCTACTTATGCTTTAATAATATTTAAAATGCATTTTTATATAACCTTATTGAAGTTTTGGGTAGCCGGCGCTGGCAGCCTGCCGTTGGTAATCCAACACCACCTGATAGTCGTCTTCGCTGGCAGGGAGCACAGCTCGCACACCGAGGGTTTGCGCCACCTGCGGCAGATCCTGCAACGCCAGGTTCATCGCCTCACGAATCTGCGCCACCTGCGCATCGCTCAAGCCCAGCGCGCCTATGTAGGGCAAAGTCGGGCTCGGCGCGCTGCGGGTGATGACGCGCAGGCCCGCGACCTCTTCAGGGGCGAATCGGGCCAGGTAGTCGTAGGTGACGCTGTCGATGGCGGCGAGGTCGGCGCGGTCTTCACGCAGCCAGCGCAAGCTCTCGCGGTGGGCGCCGCTGATGCCGACGCTGGCGAAGAACCGCCCGTCGCGCTGCAACGGCGCAAGGCAGTGACGCAGCAGGTTCATGCCGCTGTTGGAGTCGTGGTCGTTGATCACGCCACGGCTCTGGTAGAACTGCGCCAGGCGGGTGCGCGGGTTGTCAGCGCGGGTCAGCAACAGGCTGCAATGTTCGCCGTGGCTGCTGTGGGCCAACTCGTAACGGGGGCGGCCAATGATGCGCACCTGGCCGCGCAATTGGGTCATCAGCGGGTAGCCGCAGGTTTGGGTGACGAGCAATTGCGGCGCTAACCACAGGTTGGGCAAGTCGAGGTGGTCGGCATCAAGACGATGCAGCTTCAAGCGCTCGAGAATGCGCGCCAGCCAGTGTTGATTGGCCTGCTGAATGGGCTCGGGCGCAACGTACATGCGCAGGTCGGCATAGTGCTCGGTCATGGTCGTCTCTCAGGCAAACGGGTGCCGGGGGCTGTCGATCGCCTTGAGGGCGTGACGGCTGATCAACTGGCCGTAACCCTGCACCAGGAAACCGCCGCTGCGCGCCAACCACTGTTCACGACGGGCACGGTACACCCTGGGCAGCAAGTACCACGGCAACATCGGCAGGTCGTGGTGTACCAGGTGCAGGTTGTTGTTGAGAAACAGCCAGGCCCAGGGCCAGGACGCTTCGTTGAGCACCGTGCGCTGTTCCGGCCGGGGATGGGGGCGGTGCTCGTAGTAGGAACGGATCGAGGCCAGGGACAAGGCTGGCACGCTGACCAGCAGCAGGTAATGCCAGACTGGCACGGCGCTGTAGCGGGCGATAAATCCAAGCATCAACAGGGTCACGGCGCCATGGGCCAGCCACATCGGCCCTACCTCGGGCAGGCGCTGCCATTGATCGCACAGCAGCCGGCTGATGGCCAACGGCGCCGACAGCAGGAGGCGGCCGAGCACAGTCTTGGTCAGCCAATGCACACTGCGCTGCACGGGCGTGCTGTTGGCCCATTGCTGTTGATTCAGGTAGCGGCTTTCCGGGTCGATGCCGGGCAGGGTCAGGTCTTCATCGCGGTGGTGCAACAGGTGACTGTCCCGATACAGGGTGTAGGGGTACCACACCGCAAATGGGGCGTAGCCCAGCAGTTTATTCACCCGGATCGAACGGGTGGGATGACCATGCAGCAACTCGTGTTGCAGCGACAGCCAGAGGGTTACCAAGGGGATTAGCACCAGGGTGCTCAGCCACACGCCAAGCCAGTGGCTGGCAAACATCACAGCGAACCAAGCGGCATAGACGCCGCATAACAACAGCCAGGTCGGCCATTCGGTGCGGGCGGTGAAACTGTGTGCCAGGGCTTGGATTTCCTGGCGTTGGTTCAGGTCAAGGTAGTTAGCCATCAGCCGCTCGGCGCAAGGGTTCATGACTCTTGTGCAACAAGGGGCGAAAATCTTGCAGATCGTTTGGTGCTGAGCTTAGAAGCAACGCCCGCAGCGGCTACAATGCGCGCCTCGCCCTCTGAGTGGTTTTGACATGCACATCGAACGGCTGGCGCCGCTGCTATGGCCCTTACTGAACAAGTTTTACCGCAGCCATGACTCGTCGATGAAGGCACTCAAGGAAGGGCAATTGTGGGTGGCGCGCGACAGCGAGATTGTGGCCGGTGTGTGCTTGAGCCCTGTAGTGGGTGGGCAGTGGCTCACAGGGGTGTTTGTGGCGCCGGCGTATCGTGGCCAGGGGCTGGCAGCGCGATTGATTGGCGAGGCCGTGGCGGGTTGTGAGGGGACGGTTTGGTTGCTGTGCCATCCGGACCTGGAAGGTTTGTATCTGGGGATGGGGTTCAGCCAGGACACGGTTTTGCCGCAATCGCTGAGTGAACGGCTGGTGCGTTACAAGCGCAATAAGCCGATGATTGCGATGGGGCTCAATGCCCAAGATAAACACTGAACCCATGTGGGAGCTGGCTTGCCTGCGATGGCGGTGTATCAGCTACAAATAAGGTGGCTGGCCCACCGCTATCGCAGGCAAGCCAGGTCCCACAGTTGAACTGTGGGTTCAGTAGGGCTATTCGTCAGCCGTTGGGTCCAGCTCCGGGAACATCACTTCAATAAACCCGAATTTGCTGAAGTCGGTGATCCGCGACGGGTACAGCCGGCCGATCAAATGGTCGCACTCATGCTGCACTACCCGCGCATGGAAGCCGTCGGCAAAGCGTACGATCGGCTCGCCTTTGGGGTCGAACCCTTCGTAGCGGATCTGCTGGTAACGGTTCACGGCGCCGCGCAGGCCGGGCACCGACAGGCAACCTTCATAGCCCTCTTCCAGTACCGGGCTGAGCGGTGTGATCAGCGGGTTGATCAGGATGGTCTGCGGCACCGGCGGCGCGTCCGGGTAGCGTTCGCTGGCTTCGAAACCGAAGATCACCAGTTGCAGGTCCACGCCAATCTGCGGCGCGGCCAGGCCAACACCGCCCACGTGCTCCATGGTCTGGAACATATCGTCGATCAGTTGCCACAACTCCGGGCTGTCGAACATTTCCGGCGGTACCGGCGGGGCGATACGCAGCAGGCGCTCGTCGCCCATTTTCAGGATTTCACGGATCATTGCTCAGGCTCGGTCATGGGCTTGGAGTGGTCCCGGCCTAGGCCAGAGACGTGTTGTTTTTCATCAGTGTGGCCCGGCTCGCCTATTTCCTTCTCACCGGGGTCTTTGCCCTCGGCGGACATGTGTTCGATCACGGCGTTCATCTCCGCGCCCAGTAGCAGTACGGCGGCAGAGATGTAGAAATACAGGAGCAAGACAATGATCGCGCCGATGCTGCCATACATGGCGTTGTAGTCCGCGAAGGTCTTGACGTAGTAGCCAAAGCCCAGTGAGGCGACGATCCATACCACCACGGCCAAGACGGAGCCGGGGGTAATAAAGCGAAATTCCTGCTCGACGTCCGGCATCACGTAGTACATGAGGGCCACGGCGAACATCAGCAAGATCACAATCAGCGGCCAGCGCAGGATGGTCCACAGCGTGACCACGAATTCCTGCATGCCGATCTGCCCGGCCAGCCACTCCATCACCTGCGGGCCCAACACCATCAGCGCGGCGGCGGCCAGCAGCATGCCGGCGATGCCCACGGTGTAGAAAATCGACAGCGGAAAACGCTTCCAGATCGGCCGCCCTTCAACCACGTCGTAGGCGGCGTTCATGGCGCTCATCATCAGGCGCACGCCCGCAGAGGCCGTCCACAGCGCGATGACGATACCCACCGAGAGCAAGCCGCCCTTGGACTGCTGCAACTGATCGATCACCGGGTTGACCTGTTCCAGCGCCTGGGGAGGCAACACCAGCTCCGATTGCAGGCGCAGCCAACTGAAGAAGTCCGGCAGGTGCAGGAAGCCGATCAGGGCAATGAGGAACAGCAGGAACGGAAACAACGAGAACAGCATCTGGTAGGCCAGTGCCGAGGCGTAGGTAGGCATCTCGTCATCGACGAATTCCTTGATGGTGCGTACCAGCACCTTGTGCAGCTTGAGACCATCGAGTACCGGAAAAAGCATAGCGTCTCCTTTCGCCGCAAAGAGGTTGAGTTCGTGGGCGACTCAGGGGCCGTTTTCTACATCAAAGTAGCCCATTTGGCGACTTTGAAACAATTTCGAAAGTTTAGTTGCACGCTCAGATACAAAAACGGCCATCCGTGGATGGCCGTCGGGCTGCTGGGGGCTGCCCGCCAGGACGTATTACTCAGTGGCTTTTTTCACTGCGTCCTTGGTCTTGCCCACTGCTTGCTGCGCTTCACCCTTCTTCTCTTGGATCACGCCTTCAGCACGCAGTTTGTCGTTGTCTGTGGCTTTACCGACACCTTGCTTGATGTTACCCACAGCTTCGTTCGCCATGCCTTTTACCTTATCGGAAGTGCTGCTCATGGTATTACTCCTGATAACAATCAAATGGTTTTGGGTCACTACGTAGCGGTTGACCTGAAGCGCAGCGGCAGAGTTTCAATTATTTTTGCGCAAGCATTTCATCGAAAGCGGCAGGTTTGGCTTTATGTTTTGCAGCCAACCCACGAGAATGCCCGGCACATTCAGGCTGCAACGCTGAATAACAGATCCCGTAGGAAGGTTATGAAACTCAATAAAGCACAGGCCATTGCCCGCAGAAACCAGGAACTGGGCGGTGCCGTACTCGGCGTCAACAACTGCCACTTCACCGACCTGGACCGCAAACGCAACATTTGGTGGTTCGACCTGCCGGTGGGGCGCATTGCCGTGGGCCAGTACGAGTGGATCCACCTGTTGATGCACAACGCCGACACCGACCAGTTGCTGCACCTGAAGGTGCCGACCGTGTTCCTGCGTGAAAAACTCGAAGGGCTGGTGGTGCGCAATGCGGGCAAGCGCAAGCCGGAGATTACCCTGGAGCTAAGCGCGGATAAGGACTCTTTCTTGAAGGACGTACGCCCCGCCGGTGCGGGTGTGAGCTTCGCGCAGTTCGCCCTGTAAGAACCGTGCAGGCTGCCCTGAGAGGCTTTTGTAGGAGCGAGCTTGCTCGCGAAAAACTCACAGGCACCGCGTTTATCCAGGAAGCACGCGTTACCGTTAACGTTTTTCGCGAGCAAGCTCGCTCCTACGGCAGGTGATGACCGCGCCCCCATAAAAAACCCCGCATCAGCGGGGTTTTTTATGGGTTACTTTTTGAGCCCGAGTTTCTTCAGCTCTTCATCCCGCAATTCACGCCGCAGGATCTTGCCCACGTTGGTGGTCGGCAACGCATCACGGAACTCGACGGCCTTGGGCACCTTGTAGCCGGTGACGTTGGCACGCATGTGTTCCATCACCTGGTCCTTGGTGAGCGTAGCCCCTGGCTTGACCACGATGAACAGCTTGATGTGCTCGCCGGACTTTTCATCCGGTACGCCGATGGCCGCACACTGGAGCACGCCCGGCAGGCCCGCGAGCACGTCTTCCAGCTCGTTGGGGTAGACGTTGAAACCGGAGACCAGAATCATGTCCTTCTTGCGGTCGACGATACGCATGTAGCCGTCTGGCTGGATGATCGCGATGTCGCCGGTCTTCAGCCAGCCTTCGCTGTCGAGCATCTCGTCGGTAGCTTCCTGGCGCTGCCAGTAGCCCTTCATCACTTGCGGACCTTTCACACACAGCTCGCCAGTTTCGCCCAGTGCAAGCTCAGTGCCGTCGTCGGCGATGACTTTACATGCAGTGGAAGGCACCGGAATGCCGATGGTGCCGATCTGGATGTTCTGGATCGGATTGACCGTGGCCACCGGGCTGGTTTCGGTCATGCCGTAGCCTTCGCAGATCGCGCAGCCGGTCACCGCCTTCCAACGCTCCGCCGCTGCCAGTTGCAACGCCATCCCCCCCGACAGCGTGACCTTCAGCGCAGAGAAATCCAGCTTGCGGAAACCTTCGTTGTTGCACAGCGCCACGAACAGGGTGTTGAGGCCGACGAAGCCGCTGAACTTCCACTTCGACAGTTCCTTGACCATCGCCGGCAGGTCGCGCGGGTTGCTGATCAGGATGTTGTGGTTGCCGATCAGCATCATCGCCATGCAATGAAAGGTGAAGGCGTAGATGTGGTACAGCGGCAGCGGCGTGATCAGGATCTCGCAGCCTTCGTTGAGGTTGGAGCCCATCAGCGCCTTGCATTGCAGCATGTTGGCCACGAGGTTGCGGTGGGTCAGCATCGCGCCCTTGGCCACGCCGGTGGTACCGCCGGTGTATTGCAGCACCGCCACATCGCCGCTGGCCGGGCTGGCATCGTTGACCGGCTGGCCATGGCCCTTGGCGAGTACATCGTTGAACTTGATGGCCTGGGGCAAATGGTAGGCCGGGACCATTTTCTTCACGTACTTGATCACGCTGTTGATCAGCACACGCTTGAACGGCGAGAGCAGGTCGGCAACTTCGGTGACGATCACGTGCTTGACGGCGGTCTTGGGCACGACTTTTTCAGCCAGGTGCGCCATGTTGGCCAGGCAAACCAGGGCCTTGGCCCCCGAATCATTGAATTGGTGTTCCATTTCCCGCGCGGTGTACAGCGGGTTGGTGTTGACCACGATCAGGCCGGCGCGGATCGCACCGAATACAGCGACCGGGTACTGCAGAACGTTGGGCAGTTGCACGGCGATTCGATCGCCAGGCTTCAAGTCGGTATGCTGTTGCAGATAGGCGGCGAATGCGCCGGACAATTCGTACAGTTCACCGTAGGTGATGGTCTTGCCCAGGTTGCTGAAAGCCGGTTTGTTAGCGAAGCGCTGGCAGGACTGCTTCAGTACCGCCTGAATATTCGGATACTCGTCTGGATTGATCTGTGCAGCAATCCCGGCGGGGTACTTATCCTTCCAAAAGTCTTCATTCATGGAAGCCCACTCCTCAGCGACGCGAATTCATCATCGCATTTGATGCGATTATTATTGGTGTATGTTTTTAGGTGAGTCTGGCGCTTTCAAGCAGGCCTAGAAGTCACAAAGCGCGCCGAGAGTAGCAGCTTTGCCAAGGGCCGCCTAGAGCCAAAAGAGGGCCCTACAGTCATAAACATGACTCAAGAATATCCAATGGTCACTTTTAGAGCAAAAATTCTATAGCGCCAGGAATGGCTCTAGAACAGGCTTTCGAGGGCGAAAAATACAGTGTGGGAGCTGGCTTGCCTGCGATAGCGATGGATCAGTCAATTCAACAGGCGACTGAAACACTGCTATTGCGGGCAAACCAGCTCCCACATTTTTGTACCCTATTTCAATTCAAGCGATGTCGCGCAGCTCCCGGCGCAGAATTTTCCCCACCGGCGTCATCGGCAACGACTCCCTCAACACAATATGCTTGGGCACCTTATACCCCGTGAAGTTGGCCTTGCAGTAGGCCTTAAGCTCCTCGAGGCTCACCCCCTCGGCCCTCGCCACCACAAACAGTTTCACCGCCTCCCCTGTGCGCTCGTCCGGCACGCCGATCACGGCGCAGTTGGCCACGGCCGGGTGGGCCATGATCACGTCTTCGATTTCGTTGGGGTACACGTTGAAACCCGAGACGATGATCAAATCCTTCTTGCGATCTACAATGCTGATATAGCCATCGGTGTCGATCACCGCAATGTCACCGGTCTTCAACCAGCCATCGGCGTCCAGGGTTTCGGCGGTGGCGGCCGGTTGCTGCCAGTAGCCCTTCATCACTTGCGGGCCCTGGATGCACAGCTCGCCGCGCTCGCCCAACGGCAGTTCTTGCCCCAGGTCATCCACGACTTTCATCGCCGTACCCGGCACCGGGATGCCCACGGTGCCCAGGCGCGACAGGCCGCCGTAGGGGTTGGTGCTGGCCACTGGCGAGGTTTCGGTAAGGCCATAGCCTTCGCCGATGGCGCAGCCGGTCAGCGCCTTCCAGCGTTCCGCCGTGGCCTTGACCAGGGCAGTGCCGCCGGAGTTGGTGATCTTCAGGTGGGAGAAATCCAGGGTCTTGAAATCCGGGTGGTCCATCAGCGCCACAAACAGTGTGTTCAGCCCCAACAGGCCGGAGAACTGCCACTGCTTGAGTTCCTTGATAAACCCGCCGATGTCCCGTGGGTTGGTGATCAGCACGTTGTGGTTGCCGGAGACCATCATGCACATGCAATTGGCCGTGAATGCATAGATGTGGTACAGCGGCAGCGGTGCAATCATCACCTCCTGCCCTTCCTTGATCAGCGGATGGCCGTCGTCGCCCAGTTGCGACATGCACGCCCGCACCTGCTGCATATTCGCCACCAGGTTGCCGTGGGTGAGCATCGCGCCCTTGGCCAGCCCAGTGGTGCCGCCGGTGTATTGCAGCACGGCGACGTCATCCAGGGTCACCGGATGGCGCGTCACACCAAGGCCCGCGCCCATGCGCAGGGCGCGCTTGAACGACACTGCTCGCGGCAGGTGGTAGACCGGGACCATCTTCTTGACTTTGTCGACCACGGTGTTAACCAGCCAGCCTTTGGCGGCGGGCATGAAATCGCCCATCCTGGCTTCGATCAAGTAGTCGATCTCGGTATCGCTGCACACCTCCTGCACCCGCGAACCGAACAGGTTGAGGTAGACCAGCGCGCGCACACCGGCGTCCTTGAACTGGTGGCGCATCTCGCGCGGGGTATACAGCGGGTTGGTATTGACCACGATGAGGCCGGCGCGCAGTGCGCCGAATACCGCAACCGGGTAATGCAGCACGTTGGGCAGCTGCACCGCGATGCGCTCGCCGGGCTTGAGGTCGGTGTGCTGCTGCAGGTAACCGGCAAACGCCGCACTCTGGCGTTCAAGCTCGGCGTAGGTGAGGGTAATGCCCATGCTGCTGAATGCCGGACGGTCGGCAAAGGTCTTGCAGGAACGCTCGAAGACCTCGATCACCGACTTGTAGGTGCGAAGGTCGATGGCATTGGGGACTCCCGCCGCGCGTTTGTCATTCCAGAAATCAGGTTGCATTATTCTTGTCCTCTTTACCTGAGTGTGTCCGGCCGCTGCCATGCAGATGTGCAGCAATAAGAAGCGGAGCTTTGGGGAAGTTAGCAGCTATGGCCAAACAGGCAAGACGCTGAACTGTGTCATTGATTGTATGAATCTTGTACCTAAGGCGTAGGCAGATACCCCGCCCCACGCGGGATGAGCTATACAATGCAACCACTCTGAGCAAAGGAAGCCGCCATGAACCACAGCACCTTCTGGCTGACCGCGAACGACCACACCCGTCTGTACGTCAACCAATGGCTGCCCGACGGCCCGCCCAGGGCCGTGGTGATGATCTCCCATGGCATGGCCGAGCATGGCGGCCGCTATGCGCGCCTGGCGCAGGCATTGTGTGCAGCAAGCCTGGGTGTGTATGCGCTGGACCAGCGTGGGCATGGCCGCACTGCAGAGGCCGGCACCGTTGGGCTATATGCTGAAACGGATGGTTGGAACAAAGTGGTGGGCGATCTGGCCAGCCTCAATCAGCATATCGGCCAACAGCATGCCGGGCTGCCGATCATCCTACTGGGCCACAGCATGGGCAGCTATATCTCCCAGGCGTACTTGCTGCATCACAGCGCCAGCTTGCATGGCGCAATACTCAGCGGCTCGAATTTCCAGCCGGTGGCCCTCTACCGTGCAGCGCAAATCATTGCGCGCATCGAGCGAGCACGCCAAGGCCTGCGAGGGCGCAGTGCGTTGATTGACTTCCTGTCGTTCGGCTCATTCAACAAAGCCTTCAAACCCAACCGCACCCAGTTCGACTGGCTCAGCCGCGATCCGGTTGAAGTGGACAACTACATCAACGACCCACTCTGTGGCTTTCGTTGCACCAATCAACTGTGGATCGACCTGCTGGGCGGCTTGCAGCAGATCAGCAAAGTCTCCAACCTGGCGCAGATCGATCCTGGCCTGCCGATCCTGGTGATGGGCGGCGATTGTGATCCGGTGAGTGAAGGCAAGCGTCTCAAGGATCTGGCCCACGCCCTGCGTGAGGCCGGTTGCCAGGACGTGCAATTGACGCTCTACCCGCAGGCGCGCCATGAAGTCTTCAACGAAACCAACCGGGATGAAGTCACCGCCGACCTGCTGGCCTGGCTCGACCAGGCGCTGGCGTTGCGCAGGCCCACCCGCTGCGAATAGTTTTTGCTTTAAAATCAGCCGATTAATTACCGTTAAGCCACAGGATGCACGTTGAGATGACCCAGGTAACCAACACCCCGTACGAAGCGCTTGAAGTGGGCCAGACTGCCAGCTTCAGCAAAACCGTCGAAGAGCGCGATATCCAGCTGTTCGCCGCCATGTCGGGTGACCACAACCCGGTGCACCTGGACGCTGAATACGCCAAGGCGACCATGTTCAAGGAGCGGATTGCCCACGGCATGTTCAGCGGTGCACTGATCAGCGCCGCGGTGGCTTGCGAGCTGCCTGGGCCGGGCACGATTTACATCGGCCAGCAGATGACCTTTCAGAAACCGGTGAAGATCGGCGACACCCTGACCGTGCGCTTGGAAATCCTCGAGAAACTGCCGAAGTTTCGCGTGCGTATTGCCACTCGGGTGTTCAACCAGCGCGATGAGTTGGTGGTAGATGGCGAGGCGGAGATTCTGGCGCCACGTAAGCAGCAAGTCGTGACCCTGACCGAATTGCCGCCGATCAGCATCGGCTGATCCAGCCCTTGCATAAAACAAATGTGGGAACGGGCTTGCTCGCGAAGGCGGTGTGTCAGTCAATACAACCGTGACTGATCCACCGCTTTCGCGACCAAGCCCGCTCCCACATTAGGTCCAGCGTAAGGCTTACGACTGAGCGCGAGCCTGGTTACGCAGGGCTTTTACCTGGTCGTGGTTGCGCTGCACACCGTGGTACTGACGCTCAACCAGGTCGCGAATACCCACCAGGTTATGCTTGTTGATCTTCTCGATGGCTTCCTTGTAAGCCTTCAGTGCGTGATCTTCACCGCGCTCGGCTTCGTTCAATACGGCCTCTTCATCCTTGCCGGTGACCATCGACTTCACGTCGACCCAGCCACGGTGCAGGGCGCCGGCCATGCTGCCGGAATCTTCAGGATCGCCACCCAAGGCACGCACGGCAGTTTTCAGTTCTTCGGCAGCGGTACCGCAATCAACGGCACGCTTGGCAAACAGTGCCTTGAGTTCTGGATGCTTGATGTCTTCAGCGCATTCCTTGAAACCCTTTTGGCCGTCGATGCTGGTCTCGATCAGGTCGTTGAGTACGGAGATCGATTCTTTGTTGATATCAGTCATTTTCAATTCCTTGTACGGGTTAGAAGGTTGCCTTGGTTATTGCAGCGCCCGTGCCAGGTTTTAAAAAATTATTTTTATGTTTAATTTCAACATGTTACGAATTATTGAACCATCTGTATCTTGGTTATTTGCATGATCTGTCATTTGGCCTTCATGCAGAATGCCTGTATTTTCGAAAGCCTGGCCTCAACCCTGCGACGCTCATGAATCCCGAAAAACTCGAACTGCTCATCACCCGCCAAATGCCCTTCGGCAAATACAAAGGCCGGATCATTGCCGACCTGCCTGGGCCCTACCTGAATTGGTTCGCCCGTGAAGGTTTCCCCCACGGGGAACTGGGCGGTTTGCTGGCCTTGATGCAGGAAATCGACCACAACGGCCTGTCCGAATTGCTCGAACCGCTGCGCGCCAAACACGGCAGACCCGCCCCCCGCCATTAGAGAGATTCGACATGCCAAGGAATGCTGATAACGAACCGCACTGGCAAGCCATCGCCCAGCGTTACGAGTGCGAGCCCGGCCCGATCAACCTGGAAAACGGCTACTTCGGACGCATGAGCCGGGCGATGCACCGCTGACCCTGGGCTTTTTGTACATCGCACCGGAACGCCTGGCCGATATCGACCCGGACATGGGTGAATTCCACTACCCGGCCACCGATGTGCGAGCGCGTACGTCCTACAGCACGCCGAACTTCCCCGCGCTGATGACCTTGCCCCTGGTGCTTGAAGAGCATCGACAATTGGGTGGCGCTGCGGCCAAGGGCGCACGCGTCAATCACCTGCGCAACCTGTGGGTGAACCAGGTGCGGCCGTTGGCGGGGATTGAAGTGCTGACTTCGGATGACCCGCGACTGTATTGCGGGATCACCGCCTTCAAGTTCATCGGGCATGATCAGCAGGTGATGGTGGACCGGTTGCTCAAGCAGCACGGCCTGTTCACCACTACGCGCACGGGCGCGGCGTTTGGCACCTGTATTCGGGTGACGCCGGGGCTGGTGACGTCGGCGGCGGACATCAACGCGCTGGTCCATGCAATCACCCAACTAAACACCGACTAAAACTGTAGGAGCGAGCTTGCTCGCGAAAAACGTCAACGATAACGTGTGCTTCCTGAATAAACACAGCGCCGGTGCGTTTTTCGCGAACAAGCTCGCTCCTACAGGAATTACAGGCAAAAAAAAGCGGCACACCGACCAAGTGCGCCGCAAAAATGCCGTTAAGCACAGCAACAACGATTCGATAAATCAGTTCAGTCCAGCAGCGCCAGCGCCTGGGCAGTGACTTCCTGGATACGCGCCCAGTCGCCGTTCTTGACCCACTCCGGATCCAGCATCCAGCTCCCGCCCACGCACATCACGTTCTTCAACGCCATGTAGCTCTTGATATTAGCCGGGCCAACACCGCCAGTCGGGCAGAATTTCACTTCGCCGAACGGGCCGCCGAGCGCCTTGATGGCCGCAACGCCACCGCTGACTTCAGCCGGGAACAGCTTGAAGCGGCGATAACCCAGGCCATAGCCTTCCATGATGCCGGAGGCGTTGCTGATGCCCGGCAGCAGCGGGATCGGGCTGTGCACCGAGGCTTCCAGCAAGTCACGGGTGATGCCGGGGGTGACGATAAATTGCGAGCCTGCCACTTCTGCCGCTTCGAGCATGTGACGGTCGAGCACGGTACCGGCACCGGTGCACAGCTCAGGACGTTGCTCGCGCAAGACCTGAATGGCCTTGAGGCCGAACTCGGAACGCAGGGTCACTTCCAGCGCGGTCAAACCGCCAGCGGCCAGGGCGTCGGCCAACGGCAGGATGTCCTGCTCGCGGGCGATGGTGATCACCGGCAGGATCCGCGCCTTGGCGCAGAGGCTGTCGATCAAGGCAACTTTATCCGCCATGGACACGGTCGGTTGAGGGCTTTTCATAGCGGCTGATCCTTGGCTCATGGGCACCAGTAAATCTCTAGAGTAGGTTGCAAAAACGCGCGAATCGGCATGGCAGCAACATCGTCGCTGGCCAGGGCGGCGCTCAAGGTCGTCAATTTCGAACTGCCGGAAATCGACAGCACGGTGTAGTCGGCCGTGGCCAGCAACGCACGACTCATGGTCAGGCGCTGGTGCGGCACAGTGGGCGCCAGCATCGGCCAGCAACGGCGGGTACCGTCGGCCTTCAGCGCTTCACTCAGGTTGGGGCTGTTGGGAAACAGCGATGCGGTGTGGCCGTCATCGCCCATGCCCAGCACCAGCACATCAATGGCTGGCAACTCGCCCAGCAGGCGATCAGCCTGCTCGGCAGCGTCTTCAAGGTTGGCGGCAGAGCTGTACAGGCTCAAGAACTTCGCCTTGGCCGCCGGACCTTGCAGCAAGTGTTGCTTCAACAGGCCAGCATTGCTGTCGGCATGTTCGACCGGCACCCAGCGCTCATCGGCGAGGGTGATGGTGACCCTGGACCAGTCCAGGCCCTGCTTGGCCAGGTTCTGGAAAAACGCCACGGGGCTGCGGCCACCGGACACCACCAACGTCGCCTCGCCACGGGCACTGATTGCCCCGCGCAGTTGTTCAGCCACGTCATTGGCCAGGCCATCGGCCAGTAGCGCAGGCGTACGGTACTCATGGGCAGTGACGCCCTGAGGCAGTTTCAATTCAGATATCGCCATACCACGACCTCCCATCCCGCGTGATCAGTGCAATCGAGCTCATCGGCCCCCAGGACCCCGCCGCATACGGCTTGGGCGCATCACCGGATTTTTTCCACCCGGCGATCAACTGGTCACACCACTTCCACGCGGCTTCGATTTCATCTTTGCGAACAAACAGGTTCTGATTGCCGCGCATCACTTCCAGCAACAATCGCTCGTAGGCATCAGGGATGCGTGCGCTGCGATAGGTGTCGGAAAAATTCAGTTGCAGTGGCCCGCTGCGCAGTTGCATGCCTTTGTCCAGGCCCTGCTCCTTGGTCATCACACGCAAGGAAATACCCTCGTCCGGCTGCAGGCGGATGATCAGCTTGTTGCTGATCTGCAGGCGCTGCTCGGGGGCGAAGATGTAGTGGGACGGTTCCTTGAAGTGGATGACAATCTGCGACAGCTTTTGCGGCATACGCTTGCCAGTACGCAGATAGAACGGCACGCCGGCCCAGCGCCAGTTACGGATATCGGCACGCAGGGCAACGAACGTCTCGGTGTCGCTCTGGGTGTTGGAATTGTCTTCTTCCAGATAACCCGGCACGGCTTTACCGGCGCTGTAGCCGGCGATGTACTGGCCGCGCACCACTTGAGTGGTGAGGCCCTCAGGGCTGATCGGCGCCAGGGCCTTGAGCACCTTGACCTTCTCGTCGCGGATGCTGTCGGCAGACAGGTCGGCGGGCGGGTCCATGGCAATCAGGCAAAGCAGTTGCAACAGATGGTTCTGGATCATGTCGCGCAGCTGGCCGGCCTTGTCGAAATAGCCCCAACGGCCTTCGATGCCAACCTGCTCGGCCACGGTGATTTCCACATGGGAGATGTAATTCTGGTTCCACTGGGTTTCGAACAGGCTGTTGGCGAAACGTAGGGCGATCAGGTTCTGCACCGTCTCTTTGCCCAGGTAGTGGTCGATGCGGTAGGTGCGGTTTTCCGGGAAAAACTGCGCCACGGCGTCGTTGACCTTGCGCGACGACTCCAGGTCCGAACCGATGGGTTTTTCCAGCACCACGCGGGTATTTTCCGCCAGGCCGACCTTGGACAGGTTTTCGCAGATCGCGCCGTACACCGCCGCAGGGGTGGCGAAGTAAGCGATCAGGCGTTGATCGCTGCCGACTTTTTCGGCCAGGGCAACGTAGTCGTCGGCCTTCATGAAGTCGACATGCACATACGAAAGGCGCGCGAGGAAACGCTGGGCCACGGCTTCGTCGAGTTCCTTGCCGACGTACTTACGCAGTTCTTTTTCGATATGGGCCAGGTGTTGCTGCTCGGAGCCGGCTTCACGGGCCAGGGCCAGGATGCGTGTGTCGTCGTGCAGCAACCCGGCGCCATCGAGTTGATAAAGGGCAGGAAATAACTTGCGCAGCGCCAGATCACCCAAGGCGCCAAACAGGGCAAAGGTGCAGGGTTCCACGGTTATCGAAGGCATGATGTTTGTTCTTTTATCAAGTTAAGCTACAAATACCTTTTTTCAAGGCATCACTCAAGGAAAAATGTAGTAATAACCACAACATTTTCCGGAAAAACGCATTGCGAGTGGTGGTGTTCAGCTACCCTCAGTAGGATAGGCCACCGCGAAAAGCCACTCATCGATTGGTTACCGCCTTTTTATTTGCATCGTCGCCCGAAGGAAAGACTGAATGGACCGCGTGCGAAATCTTCTGGAACAGATCCGGAACCGCCTCGAAGAATTGAACAAGGCCGAGCGCAAAGTCGCTGAAGTGATCCTGCTCAACCCGCAGCAGGCCACACGCTTCTCGATCGCCGCCCTCGCCCAGGCCGCTTCGGTCAGTGAACCGACGGTCAACCGTTTCTGCCGTTCGTTCGGTGTCAGCGGCTACCCTGAACTTAAATTGCAGCTGGCGCAAAGCCTGGCCAGTGGCGCCGCGTATGTCAGCCGCGCCGTGGAGGCCGATGATAACCCCGAGGCCTACACCCAGAAGATCTTTGGCAGCGCCATTGCCTCTCTGGACAGTGCCTGCCAGGCCCTGGACCCGGCGCTGATCAGCAAGGCCGTGGACTTGTTGATCCAGGCACGGCAGATCCACTTCTTTGGCTTGGGCGCTTCAGCCCCCGTGGCCATGGATGCGCTGCACAAGTTCTTCCGCTTCAACCTGGCAGTGACCGCCCATGCCGACGTGCTGATGCAACGCATGATCGCCTCGGTGGCGCACACCGGTGAGTTGTTCGTGATCATTTCCTACACCGGCCGTACCCGCGAGCTGGTGGAAGTAGCGCGTATCGCTCGGGAAAACGGTGCGTCGGTGCTGGGCGTGACCGCCGAGAACTCGCCGCTGGCCAAAGCCAGTACAGTGAGCCTGAACATTCCATTGCCGGAGGACACCGATATCTACATGCCGATGACTTCTCGGATCATTCAGTTAACGGTGCTGGATGTGTTGGCAACCGGCATGACCTTGCGTCGCGGGGTGGATTTCCAGCCGCATTTGCGCAAGATCAAAGAGAGCTTGAATGACAGCCGGTATCCGGTGGGGGATGAGTTCAACTAGCAGGCAGTTCTACCAGCAGTACCGGCGCTATCGCAGGCAAGCCAGCTCCCACATTTGGAATGCATTCCCCTGTGGGAGCTGGCTTGCCTGCGATAGCGCCATCAGCCACACCGCTAAGCCCCAGCCCGCGCCTGCAAACTCAAGTGCGCCCTCTCCCCCGGCGCCAGGCTCGCCGCCGCCATCGCCGCCTCTACGCACACAAACCCCGACGCTTCGTTAAAGCTCACACCCAATAACGGCCGGCTCCCCGGGTGCCACACCACGGTGTCGGCAGTGTCGCCCGTGTCGATGCACAGTTCGCGCTGCCAGGCGTGGTCCTTGAGCTGTAGTTCACCCTCATGCTGGAACACCCGCTGGCATCCACCATCGACCCGCAATTCACCTTCCTGCTGGCAAACCTGGCGATTGAGCTGGTCATAACCCTGCGCCCCTTCGAGCCCAGACAGCGCTACCTCATCAACGTGACCAATACGCCAGTAAGCGTGCAATGCATGGCTCAACTGGCACGGCAACTCGTCGTGATGCTCGGTACTCAGGCGCAGTTCCAGGGTGTCGCCCAGGTGCGCGTGCAAGTCCACCTGCCAGTCGCACAGCTGCAATTGCCAATGCAGGCGCACGCCGTCGTCATCGGTGCTGCTGTCGAGCAGTTTCCAGTCGATCAAGCGGGCCCAACCGTGGGAAGGCCAGGCATTTTCGCTGGGGTGGCGGCCATACCACGGCCAGCACACCGGCACGCCGCCCCGAATGGCGCCGACCTGCGGCCACTTGGCCGCGCACCACAGCCAAGGTTTCTGGCCGGTAGGCTGAAAGTGCAACAGTTGCGCGCCCTGGCGACTGAACACCGCCTGGCACAGCGGGTGGTCGATCACCAACACATCGCGCATCTGAAAGCGCTCCCAGGCGAACACCGGACGCTCGCGCAGGGATTTGAAAAAGCGTTGCAGCGGTTGCTCGTGCATGTGCCCAGGTCCCGAATATCACAGTGCCACGCAAAAAAAAGCGGATAGCCATGGCTACCCGCAAATGCGCACAGAGAGAGGAGCTTATCGCAACAGCGTTAGAACGTAGACTGAATTTTCAGGCCCGCTACCAGCGCGTTGTCGACTTTATCCACGCCGCCAGGCTGGACAACGTACTGCAGGTTCGGACGCACGGTCAGCCAGTTGGTGACGTGGAAACCGTAGTTGAGTTCGACGTTGTACTCAGTCTCACGAATCGGCGTGTACAGCGGATTGTCGTAGTCGCTCACACCCCTGGCGTCGTTGAGCAGCTCAGAGTTCTTCTTCACATCATTGTTGACATGCAGGCGAGCGACGCCAATGCCGACGTCATCTTTTGGACGCGCGTCGAATGGGCCTTTGTACACCAGCATCAACGACTGGTAGTTGTCGACCAGGTTGGTTTCCTTGTCATGGAAGGTCGCGTTGGCTGCGATGTTCAGGCCACGGGAAGCGTCGCCGTTATGGGTGGTGAGTTGCTGTTGCGCAACGAACCAGTAGCCTTTCTTGCTGCTGCGGGTACGGAAGTCTGCTTTAGTAAGGACCGCATCGTTACCGTTGACGTCTTCACGTACATCCGGAGCATCGGCCGCACTTTTATAGAAGCCCACACGGTATTCGCCCGGCAGGTTATTAACCTTCGGCGACCAGACCAATTCCACCGGGATCACGGTGCCCTTGGTGCCACTGCCGCTCAGTTTGAAGCCGTTGCCGTGCTCCAGCTGCGACGGGTTCTGGTTGTAGGCACCGATTTGCGCATACAGCTCAGGCGTGATGTTGTACTTCACGCGGATAGCGGCCTGGGCGACCGGCCAGTTGTACCAGGTATTGACGTAGTTACCGACCTGGGAGCCGCAGAACGACAGGTTCTGGAAGTCGCACGGGAAGGTGTTGAAGTCTTCACCTTCACCGAAGTAACCGAGCTTCACGTCCAGCTTGTTGTCGAACATCTGGTGCTGAATCCAGAACTGGGTCAGACGCACCATGTGGCCACGGCCATACACTTCTTGCGAGGAACTCAAGGTGCCGGCACGCGGGTCGCCAATGCGGTCATTGGAGATGTTCTGGCCATTACGGTTGGTCAACTGGATCTTGGCCTGGGTGTTATCCCAGCCCCACAGTTTTTGCAGGTCCAGCGCCACGCCCAGACCGAACTGGTCGGAGTAACGACCGGTCTTGTCGTCGTTGTAGCCGCCGTGGGCGTTGTAGCCCATCTCGCCCACGTAGTCGGCCTTGATGTCGATACCTTGCTCGATCAGCTTGGTACGCTCGCCGCCCCAATCCCCGGTCATCCACTTGGAATCGGCGCTGAATGCATCGGCCGCCATCGCATTGGCGGACAATACAAGGGCTGCTGCCGCTGACAGTTGGCAGATCAGCCGGGTGTTGTTGTGTTGCTTTTTCATCCCTACATCCTCGTCTTTATTGTTATTAAACTGTTTTTATCTAACGCGGGTTACATTTTTTATTTAAAACAACAGGTTAAGCATTAATCACAATGCTTCAACGGCCCTTGAACTGGGTCACATTGTCGGCATGCCCCTGTGCCGGCAATGAAGCCGCCGTGCCCAACCGCTCGCCGGTCTTGGCGTCAAACAGCAATACCTTGGCCGGGTCGAACTGCAAGGTCAGGGTCTCGCCCACTTGCGGTGCCACGTCCGGCGCCAAACGGCAGCAGACCTTGGTGTCGTTGAGCTGCACAAACACCAGGGTGTCCGGGCCGGTCGGCTCGGTTACCTGTACTTCGGCGCGAATGCTCGACGAGCCATTGCCCTCGCCCGCGGCCAGCACGATCTGCTCCGGGCGCAGGCCCAGGATCACATCGCGGTCTTCGAGCCCGGCGTCATTCATGCCCAGCGCCAACTCGCAACGGGCCTGGCCGCTGTCGAGCACCGCCAACAGATCACCGTTCTGGCGTTTTAGGCGCATGGGAACGAAGTTCATCGGTGGTGAACCGATAAAGCTTGCCACAAACAGGTTGGCAGGGTCGTTGTAAATTTCTTTCGGCGTGCCGAATTGCTGGATGATCCCGTCCTTCATCACCGCCACTTTGTCGCCCAGGGTCATCGCTTCGATCTGGTCGTGGGTCACGTAGACGGTGGTGGTTTTCAGACGCTGGTGCATCAGCTTCATTTCGGTACGCATCTCGACGCGCAGCTTGGCGTCGAGGTTGGACAGCGGTTCGTCGAACAGGTAGATCTTCGGCCGACGCGCCAGGGCACGGCCCATGGCCACGCGCTGTTGCTGGCCCCCGGACAACTGGCCCGGCTTGCGGTTGAGCAGGTGTTCGATCTGCAGCAACTTCGCCACGCGCGCCACTTCGGCGTCGATGTCGGCTTGCGGCATCTTGCGGATCTTGAGGCCGAACTCGATGTTCTCGCGCACGCTCATGGTCGGGTACAACGCGTAGGACTGGAACACCATGGCGATGTCACGGTCCTTGGGGCTCATGCCGCTCACGTCTTGATCACCGATCATGATCGCGCCGCCGGTGATGGTCTCAAGGCCGGCGATGCAGTTCATCAGCGTTGATTTACCGCAGCCCGACGGGCCGACCAGGATGAGGAACTCGCCTTCCTTGATCGACAGTTCGATGTTCTTCAAGGTGTCGGGCAGGCCGGCGCCATAGGTCTTGTTTACATTGCGAAGTTCAAGCGTAGCCATGATTACCCCTTGACCGCGCCGGCCGTGAGGCCGCGCACGAAATACTTGCCTGCGATCACATAGACCAGCAGGGTCGGCAGCCCGGCGATCATCGCCGCCGCCATATCCACGTTATATTCCTTGGCCCCGGTGCTGGTGTTGACCAGGTTGTTCAGCGCCACCGTAATGGGCTGGGAGTCGCCGCTGGAGAACACCACACCGAACAGGAAGTCGTTCCAGATCTGGGTGAACTGCCAGATCAGGCAGACCATGATGATCGGCGTCGACATCGGCAGGATGATCCGGCGGAAGATGGTGAAGAACCCCGCTCCGTCCAGGCGTGCCGCCTTGATCAGCGCATCCGGGATGCTCACGTAGTAGTTACGGAAGAACAGCGTGGTGAACGCCAGGCCGTAGACCACGTGGATAAACACCAGGCCGGTGGTGGTGCTGGCCAGGCCCATCTTGCCGAGGGTGAACGACGCGGGCAGCAGCACGGTCTGGAACGGCAGGAAGCAGCCGAACAGCAGCAGGCCGAAGAACAGCTGCGAACCGCGGAAGCGCCAGAACGACAACACGTAGCCGTTCAAGGCGCCGATGGCGGTAGAGATCAGCACAGCAGGAACGGTGATCTTGATCGAGTTCCAGAAGTAGCCATCCACAGTGGCCCAGGCCTTGACCCAGCCGATGCCGCTGACCACGGTGGGCCAGCTCAGCAGGTTACCGGTGCTGATGTCTTCCGGGGTCTTGAAGCTGGTGAGCAGCATCACCACCAGCGGCACCAGGTACAGCAGCACCGCCAGGATCAGCACCGCGTAGATCGCGATGCGGCTCAGGCTGATGGCAGGTTTGGCGGCGAGACTAGTCATTGCGCTTGGTCCTCAGCTCGGAATACAGGTACGGCACGATGATCGCGAGGATCGCACCGAGCATCAGGATTGCACTGGCCGAGCCCATGCCCATCTGGCCGCGACTGAAGGTGAACGAGTACATGAACATCGCCGGCAGGTCGGACGAATAGCCCGGGCCGCCTGCGGTCATTGCCGCCACCAGGTCGAAGCTCTTGATCGCAATATGCGCCAGGATCATCACCGCACTGAAGAACACCGGACGCAGGCTGGGCAGCACCACGCTCCAGTAGATACGTGGCAGGCTCGCGCCATCAATCTGCGCAGCGCGAATGATCGACTGATCAACACCGCGCAGGCCGGCGAGGAACATCGCCATGATAAAGCCGGAGGCTTGCCATACAGCGGCGATGACCAGGCAGTAGACCACGCGGTCCGGGTCGATCAGCCAGTCGAGACGGAAGCCTTCCCAGCCCCAGTCCCGCAAGAGTTTGTCCAGGCCCATGCCCGGGTTGAGCAGCCATTTCCAGGCGGTACCGGTGACGATCATGGAGAGCGCCATCGGGTACAGGTAAATGGTGCGGATAAAGCCTTCGCGGCGGATTTTCTGGTCGAGGAAAATCGCCAGCAGCACACCGATCACCAGGGTGATGCCGATGAACATGCCGCCGAACACGGCCAGGTTCTTGCTCGCCACCCACCAGCGGTCGTTGTCGAACAGCCGCTGATACTGCGCCAGGCCCGCCCATTTGTAGCTGGGCAGGAAGGTCGAGGTGGTGAACGACAGCACGAACGTCCACAGGATGTAGCCATAAAAGCCCACCAGCACGATGAACATGCTCGGCGCCAGCACCAGTTTAGGGAGCCAGCGCTGCAGCACATCGAATGGCGAGGCCTTGCTGAATGCAGCAACAGAACTCATGGGAAAATCCAGTACAGAGAAAAAGGACTAGCAGCTGAACCGAACCCTGTAGGAGCGAGCTTGCTCGCGAAGGACTTCAACGATAACGCGTGCATACAGGATGAACGCGGTGACCTTGAGTTTTTCGCGAGCAAGCTCGCTCCTACAGTGGCTGTGTTACTTGGCCGACTTGATCGCCGCGCCAAGCTTCTTGGCCGTGTCGGCCGGGTCGGCTTTCGGGTCGTTGATGTAGTTGGTCACGACATCAAAGAACGCACCTTGCACCGCCAGGGTCGTGGCCATGTTGTGGGCCATGCTTGGCTGCAGGCCACCGGTCTTGGCGTCGGCCAAAAAGTCCTTGGCGGCGGTCTGGGCGCAGGAATCAAAGCCGTAGGATTCCATCTTGGTCAGCATGTCGTTACGCACAGGGATCGAGCCCTTGTTGATGCTGAACACCTTCTGGAAGTTTTCACCCAGCACGACTTTGGCGATGTCCTGCTGGCCCGCCGCAGTGCCTTTGTCTTTCTGCTTGAACACCGCCAGGGAGTCGATGTTGTAGGTGAAGGCTTTATCAGTGCCCGGGAACGCTACGCACTCATAATCCTTGCCGGCGACTTTCTTGGCCGCAGTCCATTCTGACTTGGCCCAGTCACCCATGATCTGCATGCCGGCCTTGCCGTTGATGACCTTGCCAGCTTCCAGGTTCCAGTCCTGGCCCTTGCCGTCGACGTCCATGTAGGTCGCGACTTTCTTCAGCTCGGTGAGGGCCTTGACCATTTCCGGGCCGGTCAATGCGCCGTTATCCAGGTCGACCAGGGCTTTCTTGTAACCATCAGCGCCCATTACCGAAAGCACCACCGCTTCGAACACGGTGCTGTCCTGCCAAGGCTGGCCGCCGTGGGCGAGCGCAATGAAGCCTGCAGCCTTGAGCTTGTCGCCCGCTGCGTAGAATTCTTCGAGGGTGGTTGGGTTCTTGGTGATGCCGGCTTTCTTGAAGACTTGCGGGTTGATCCACAGCCAGTTCACGCGGTGGATGTTCACCGGCACGGCCACGTAGTCACCGTCGTATTTCACGGTGTCGGAGACTTTCTTGTCGAGCAGCGAGTCCCACTTTTCTTCTTTGGCGACGTCTTTGAGCACGTCGGTGTCGAGCAGGCCAGTAGACGCCCATTCCTGGATGTCGGGGCCTTTGATCTGGGCAACGCCTGGCGGGTTGCCGGCGACCGCGCGGCTTTTGAGCACGGTCATGGCAGTGGCGCCACCGCCACCGGCTACAGCACCGTCTTTCCAGGTGAAGCCGTCTTTCTCAACTTGGGCCTTCAGGACATCCACAGCCGCTTTTTCACCGCCGGAGGTCCACCAATGCACCACTTCCACCGTACCTTTGGAGTCGGCGGCAAATGCACTGAGGGGGAACAACGAGGCAATGGAAATAGCGACGGCGAGGCGATTAATCGCGTTCATCTGAGTACCTTTTCTTGTTGTTATGCATGCAAGTCTAGAGCTTGCGCTGCACGGAGTTTAAACATGGATTTTCAGGGCGCAGGTAACAAAGGGACGCACAAATGTCACCACTTGGTGACATAGCATCCGCTGCCCAATGCACTGGCCAAGCTGGGTGCCAAGGGCAGTGCAGGCAGCACAACCGCTTGCCAGGCATGGTACAGATCAGGTTTGCCGCCCCAGATTTTACTGCTGGTTTGGTTGTGCGGGCTGAGTTCGTGGTGCCAACTGCCCTGGAGCCGGTCGATGAAGTGGGTTTCGCAAAACTCCCAGAAGCGTCGGTACCAGGTTTCGTAATGCAGCTCTCCGGTACGTTTGAGCAGCGCCTGAGCGGCGGCGCTGGCTTCAGCATGGGTCCAGTGCAGGCGCTCGCGTACCACCGGGCACTGGTTCCAATCCAAAGTGTAGACAAGGCCCGGCGCACCATCCACCGCCCAGGCGTACTCGCAGGCACTGGCGAACAGGCCTTTGGCGTCGCTCACCAGCCAGTCCGGCGTGGCGAGCTTGGCCTTGAGGCGCGCAGCTTCCAGGTGCAGCAGCAACCGCGCCCATTCAAAACCATGGCCGGGTGTGATGCCGTAAGGGCGAAAGCCATCGGCGGGGTTGTCTTGGTTGTAACCGAGCAAGGGCTGCCACTGGGCATCAAAATGCTCGATGACCATGAACTGGTTGCCGGCGGCGTGGGTGTGGATCACTCGCTCGACAATGCGCAGCGCGCGGTCCAGCCAGCGTGTATCACCGCTGACATCGGCCAACGCCAGGAAGGCTTCGGTGGCGTGCATGTTGCTGTTGGCGCCACGGTAGGCTTCGACGCCGCTCCAGTCCCGGGCAAAGGATTCGAGCATGACGCCCTCCTCTTCGCTCCAGAAGAACTGGTCGATGATATGGATCGCGTCGTTCATCAAGGTTTGTGCACCCGGCGCGCCGGCCACCACGGCAGAGCTGGCGGCGAGGGCCACGAAGGCGTGCAGGTAGGCAGCCTTGCCGGTATTGCCATCAACCGCGTGGGGCGCGGCGAACCAGCCACCGTGCTCGCTGTCGTGCAGCGGGCCGCTGAGGGCCGCCACACCGTGCGCCACCAGTTCTGAATAACCGGGCAACCCCATGGCATGGGCCATGGCAAAGCTGTGGGTCATACGCGCTGTGTTCATGGTTTCGGCGCGGGCGTTGGCTGGCAACTGGCCTTTATCGTCGAGGTTGCCGAAACCGTCCGGCAGGTGCGACGCCTTGGCAAACGCCAGCAGGCGCTGGCCTTCGGCGGCGAGCCAAGCGTGATGGGCAGGTGCATTCAGCCAACTGCTGGCAGGCAGTGGATGGGTGGTCATGGGTGGCCCTTATTGTTTTTTTGGGATGACCGGAGTCTAAACAAGGGCGTGGGATGGGCAAGTAACGAAAGGGAGGGTAAATGTCACCAAATGGTGACAATCAACACCCTAATCCTAATGTAATTGGATGGACTCGCCCAAGCCGAGGCGTCTATGCGCCACGGTGGCATTCTTATAGAAGCCAACGACAGCGAGGGCGAGTCCATGAAAAAGCATACGACGATCAATCAGTCTTTGTCAGCCGATGTATCTACTTGCATAAACGTCGCGGTAGACCTTGCCAAAAAGGTCTTCCAGGTGGCCGGTGAGAATGCGCTCGGCCAAGTGATATTCGAGGATCGGATTAAGTCACGTGAGGCCTTTCAAGCCTTTCTTCTTAAGCTCCCAGCAAGCGTGACGGTGCTGGTGGAAACCGGGCCAGGTGCTCAGGCATGGGCGCGATTGCTGCAAGCGCAGGGCAATTCAGTGCGCATCCTGCCGGCTCAGCATGTGGCCACTCATCGCAGCGGCCCGAAAAATGATCGCAACGATGCCTT
>NZ_QODJ01000040.1:0-57235 GCF_009935965.1 Pseudomonas sp. L13 | reverse complement strand
GCGGCTAAACCGGCATCCCTGCCGGTTTACCCCCCAAATCACTGTCGAATTCCGGCCAGCGTGGTTTGACGGGGCGCTTAAGATCAAAATCAAAAGCAGATCAAGAGCGACTCGCTTCGCATCGTGGTTACCGTCGGTTACCTATGGCCATCCCAGGTAAGCCAGCTTCCACATTATTTCTATATACGCGTCAGGTCTCGCATGCGTTGCAGTACGGCATTCAAACCATTGCTGCGCGACGGCGATAGCTGGCGCGACAAGCCCAGTTGATTGAACCAGTCAGGCAGGTCAACTGCTTGCAATTCATCAGCCGACAGCCCATTGACCCGCGCCAGCAGCAACGCCACCAACCCACGAATCATCCGCGCCTCACTGCTCGCAGCAAACTGCCAATGGCCTTCCTGCAGACGCCCCACCAGCCACACCAGGCTCTCGCAACCCTGCACCAGATTAGCGTCGACCTTTTCGTCATCAGCCAGGGCGGGCAAGCGCTCACCCCATTGCATCAGCATCCGCGCGCGCTGTTCCCAACTGCCAACGGCCTGGAAAGCTTCCAGTGCGGCGTGTGCCTCCAGCGGCAAGCTCATCGCAGCATGTCCAGCGCCTGGTCCAGCGCTTCAAAAAAGCGCTCCAGGTCGTCGGAATCGTTGTAGAGCGCCAGGGAAACGCGGATTGCACCTGACAGATTCATCGCCTTCAACAGCGGCATCGCGCAGTGATGACCGGCACGTACGGCAATGCCTTGCTCGGTCAGCAGGTGGGCGAGGTCGGCGTTGTGCACGCCCTCCACCACAAAACTCACCAGCGCCACCTGCGGTGAGCCCAGCACGCGCACGCCATTGCGTGCCTTAAGCCCACGCAGCAAATAGTCATGCAGGGCGGCTTCGTGGGCGGTCACCGCCGAAGCATCCAGCGAACCCAGGTAATCCAGGCTCGCGCCCAGGCCGATCACGCTGGCAATCGGTGGAGTGCCGGCTTCAAAGCCCAGCGGCGCGGGGCGAAAGCTGGCGCTGTGATAGTCGGCCTGTTGCACCATCTCGCCGCCGAACTGCCAGTGGCGCAGGTGATGCAGGGCTTCATTACGGCCATAAAGCACGCCGACGCCGTCCGGGCCGTAGAGTTTGTGGCTGGAAAACACGTAGAAGTCGCAACCCAGGGCCTGCACGTCGTGGCGGCCATGGACAATGCCTTGGGCGCCGTCCACCACCGTGAGGGCGCCGTGTGCCTGGGCCAGCTTCAGCAAGGCTTGCAGCGGCTGCCAGGCACCGAGCACGTTAGACAACTGGCTCACCGCCAGCAGGCGCGTGCGTGGGCCAATCAAGCTGGCGGCGGCGTCCAGGTCGATCACGCCGTCAGCGTCCAGAGGCAAGACCACCAGCGTGAGTGCGCGGCGTTTGGCCAATTGCTGCCAGGGCAACAGGTTGGCGTGGTGTTCCAGGGCGCTGATGGCAATCTCATCGCCCGCATTGAATAAGTGCTCCAGGCCATAGGCCAGGAGGTTCAGCGCAGAGGTGGCGCCGTGGCTGAACACAACCTGCCCACTGTCACCTGCGTTCAACCATTGCGCGACCTTGCTGCGGCTGTCTTCAAAGGCCTGGGTCGCATGGGCCCCGGGCAAATGCTGGGCACGGTGCACATTGGCTGCGCCATTGGCGTAGTAATGACTGATGGCATCCAGCAGGGCTTGGGGTTTTTGCGTGGTGGCGGCGCTGTCCAGGTAGGTCTGGTCTTGCCGTTGCAGGGTGGCGATGGCCGGGAAGTCGGCGCGCCAGGGGGAGGGCACAAGCATGGTGATCAAGACTCGTATAAGCGAGCCGCTCCCGAAGGTGCGGCCCGCTAGTGGCATCGAGTGGCTGCTTAGTTGTGAGCGTGCAGCGCTTCGTTCAGTTCGATGGCCGATTTGTGGGTTTTGCACTCCACGGCACCGGTCTCGGAGTTACGACGGAACAGCAGGTCCGGCTGGCCAGCCAATTCGCGTGCCTTGACCACCTTGACCAGTTGGTTCTGCTCGTCCAGCAGGGCAACCTTGGTGCCGGCGGTAATGTACAGGCCCGACTCCACGGTGTTGCGGTCGCCCAATGGGATACCGGTACCGGCGTTGGCGCCGATCAGGCAGCCTTCGCCGACTTTGATCACGATATTGCCGCCGCCCGACAAGGTGCCCATGGTGGAGCAACCGCCGCCCAGGTCCGAGCCCTTGCCGACAAATACGCCCGCCGAGACGCGGCCTTCGATCATGCCCGGGCCTTCGGTGCCCGCATTGAAGTTGACGAAGCCTTCGTGCATCACGGTGGTGCCTTCGCCCACGTACGCGCCCAGGCGGATACGTGCGGCGTCCGCAATACGCACACCGGCCGGTACGACGTAGTCGGTCATTTTCGGGAACTTGTCCACCGAGAACACTTCCAGCAGGTCGCCACGCAGGCGCGCTTCCAGTTGGCGCTCGGCCAGCTCGTTGATGTCGATGGCGCCCTGGCTGGTCCAGGCCACGTTCGGCAACTGCGGGAACACACCGGCCAGGCTCAGGCCGTGGGGCTTGACCAGGCGATGGGACAGCAGGTGCAGCTTGAGGTAAGCCTCAGGCGTGGAGGTCAGTGCTGCGTCTTCGGCCAGCAGGGTCGCGACCAGCGGTGTGTGGCTTTCAGCCAGGCGGCTGAGCAGAGCGGCCTGGGCAGCATCGACGCCTTTGAGCGCGTCGGCCAGTTGCAGGGCCTGGCTCACGGTGAAGGTGATCGCCTGGTTGCCTTCGGTGTAGCCGAGGATCGGTGCGATGGCGGCTACGATTTCAGCCGACGGGTTGAGCAAGGGTTGTGCGTAAAACACTTCCAGCCAAGCACCTTGGCGGTTCTGAGTGCCGACGCCGAAGCCCAGGCTGAACAGGGAATTGGACATGCTGTTACCTCTACAAAAATGGAAGGCTGGCCTACTTGAGGGCCGCCGAATAACTATCTGGCTTGAAGCCAATCAGGGTTCTGTCACCGAGATCGAGCACCGGGCGCTTGATCATCGAGGGTTGTGCGAGCATCAATTCAATGGCTTTCGACTGATCGAGATCGGCTTTGCGTTCGTCTTCGAGTTTGCGAAAGGTGGTGCCCGCACGGTTCAAAACCACCTGCCAACCGTGCTCGTTGCACCATTGGGTCAAGTGTTCGCGGTCGATACCGGCCGTTTTGTAGTCATGGAACTCATAACTCACCCCGTGCTCATCGAGCCAGGTGCGCGCCTTTTTCATGGTGTCGCAGGCTTTTATGCCGAAAAGGTGCAAGGTTTTGCTTGAAGCACTCAAGGAATTGCCCCCCTTTGGACCTATGAAAATGAAAGATCACGGATTATGCCACGACCAGCGGGTTTCGGCGCCGCTCGTCAACAGCGTGCGACTTTTGTGCAAAAGCCGGTGCGCAGCCTAGGCGAGTAACATAGCCAGGTAATATGGCACTTCAACGGCCAGTTGTTGCCTGATGTGTCGTTGCAAGTCGATTGTCCGGGAAACCCGCGTTATGCAAACCGCCTACACCGTCCTTATCCTGCTGATGCTGGTCAGCCTTTCGCGCCTCGTCGGGCGCGTCATCCCACTGCCGTTGCCCCTGGTGCAGATCGCCGCCGGCGCCTTGCTGGCCTGGCCCACGTTGGGGCTGCACGTGGCGCTGGACCCGGAGCTGTTCCTGTTTCTGTTCCTGCCGCCGCTGCTGTTTTCCGATGGTTGGCGCATGCCCAAGCGCGAGTTGTGGCGCCTGCGTGGCCCGATCCTGACATTGGCGGTGGGGCTGGTGCTGTTTACCGTGGTGGGCGCTGGCTATTTCATCAATTGGTTATTGCCAACCATCCCGTTACCGGTGGCTTTCGCCCTGGCCGCGGTTTTGTCACCGACGGACGCCGTGGCGGTGTCGGCCATTTCCCAGAACCGTTTGCCCAAGCCGCTGATGCACATGCTCCAAGGCGAAGCCTTGATGAATGACGCATCTGGCCTGGTGACCTTCAAATTCGCCCTGGCTGCAGCGTTGACCGGGGTCTTTTCCCTGGCAGATGCCAGCCTGACGTTTGTACTGGTGGCGGTGGGCGGGCTGGCGATCGGGGTGGCGTTGAGCTGGCTGGTCGGCCGCCTGCGCGCCTGGATGATCGCGCGGGGTTGGGATGACCCGGCGACCCATGTGGTGTTCATGTTGCTGCTGCCCTTTGCGGCGTACGTACTGGCTGAACGCCTGGGCGCGTCCGGCATTCTCTCGGCGGTGGCGGCGGGCATGATGCAAAGCTGGCTCGACCTGCTGCCGCGCCAGACCAGCACGCGCCTGCTCAACCGCAGCGTGTGGTCGTTGCTGGAATTTGCCTTCAACGGCTTGATCTTCCTGCTGCTGGGCCTGCAACTGCCAGACATCATCAAGGCCGTGGTCAGCCATGAAACCACGCTGTGGCCCACCCTGATGTATCGCTGCCTGGACGTGGTGGCGATCTTCCTGGTGCTGGTGGTATTGCGTTTTATCTGGGTGCAGAGCATCTGGCGGCTGTCGGGGTTGCTGCGCCGGCTGCGGGGCAAAAGCGCGCTGACCCTGGTGCCGACGGCCCGTTCCTGCTGGCTGTTGACCGTCGGCGGTGTGCGCGGTGCGGTGACGTTGGCGGGCGTCATGTCGGTGCCCTTGCTGCTGGCGCCGGGCCAGGATTTTCCTGAGCGTGACCTGCTGATCTTTATCGCTGCCGGGGTGATCCTGCTGTCGCTGGTCGCTGCCTGCATCGCGCTGCCGTTACTGCTGCGTGGCGTCGAAAAAGGCCCGGATGAAAAACGCCACAACGAAGTGCGCGAGGCCTGGAAAAAGACCGCCGTGGCGGCGATCCATGCGCTGGAGGCTCAGGAGCCCGCCGAAGCCGAAACCCCGGATGCCGCTCAAGCGGCATTGGCCACGGAGCTCAAGGCGCGGCTGATGGCGGAGTATCGTCATCAGTTGGACGTCTTCAATGACTCGGCCGAAGCCCAGGCGCTGGCGCTGCAGATGGACCAATTGGAGCGCAAGTTGCGGCTCAAGGCCCTGCGTGCTCAGCGGTTGGAGTTATATAGCTTGAGCCGTCATCACCAGATTGGTGATGACGTGTTGAGGGAGGTGTTGGCGGAGTTGGATATGAGCGAGGCGAATTTGGGTTACATGAAGTGACCCGTAGGCCCTTAACCGCGACGCTGGATAAAGTCGCGAATCCGCTCAGCCGCTTCCACACATTCCGCCAACGGCGCCACCAACGCCAGGCGCACACGCCCAGCGCCAGGGTTGAAACCGTCTACTTCACGCGACAGGTAAGAGCCTGGCACCACCGTTACATGTTCTTCCACGAACAAATCGCGGCAGAAAGCGGCGTCGTCACCTTCTACATTCGGCCACAGGTAAAAGCCGCCGTCGGGGCTTTGTACATCCAGCACCGGCTTGAGGATCGCCAGCACAGCGTCGAACTTCTCGCGGTACAGATCACGGTTGGCCAGTACATGGGCCTCGTCCTGCCAGGCCGCAATGCTTGCAAGCTGGGTTTGCACCGGCATCGCGCAGCCGTGGTAGGTGCGGTACAGCAGGAAGGCCTTGAGGATCTCGGCGTCACCGGCCACAAAGCCTGAGCGCAGGCCTGGCAAGTTGGAGCGCTTGGACAGGCTGTGGAACACCACGCAACGCTTGAAATCCGAGCGGCCCAGCTCGACGCAGGCGCTGAGCAGGCCCGGCGGTGGGGTTTGCTCGTCGAAGTACAGCTCGCTGTAGCACTCGTCGGCGGCGATGACGAAGTCATACTCGTCGGCCAGGGCGATGAGTTTTTTCAGCGTATCGACGGGGATCAGCGCGCCGGTCGGGTTGCCTGGCGAGCACAGGAACAGGATCTGGCAACGTTTCCAGATGTCGGGGGAGACGGCATTGAAGTCCGGGTTGAAGCCATTACTGTCCAGGCATGGCAGGTAGTGCGGCTTGGCCCCGGCCAGGAACGCGGCGCCTTCGTAGATCTGGTAGAACGGGTTGGGGCTCACCACCAGCGCGTCGTCGCCACGGTTGACCACGGTCTGGGTGAAGGCAAACAGCGCCTCGCGCGTACCGTTGACCGGCAAGATGTTGCGCGCCGGGTCCAGCCAGCCCTTGGGCACGTTGAAGCGGCGTTCGCACCAAGCGCCGATGGCTTCGCGCAGTGCCGGGATACCCAAGGTGGTCGGGTACACCGCCATTTGATCAAGGTTATTGCTCAAGGCCTCGGCAACGAAGGCCGGTGAGGTGTGCTTGGGCTCGCCGATGGACAGGGCGATCGGGCGCTTGTCCGGGTTCGGCGTCACGCTGCCGAGCAGGGCGCGCAGTTTCTCGAAGGGGTAGGGCTGCAACTGGTTAAGGGCGTTGTTCATATAAGCCTCTATCACGGTGAGCGCGGACCCTGTGGGAGCTGGCTTGCCTGCGATGGCATCACTGCGGTCAACCTGACGGACCGAGGTGTCTGCATCGCAGGCAAGCCAGCTCCCACAGGGCTCCTGTTCACAAAGTTAAGAATTCAAATGGTCAGTCGGGTCAGCTCGACGCCGGGCTCCTGGCTAACGCTCAATTGCTCCACGATTGCCGCCTGTAAACGCAGGCACAACTCCGGGTCGGACAGTGGCTGGTTGTCGGCGTCGGTGATAAAGAACACGTCTTCCACGCGCTCGCCCAGGGTCGCGATCTTGGCGTTCTGCAACGACAGGTCGAACTCCAGGAAGATCCCACCGATACGCGCCAGCAGGCCCGGGCGATCCGGGGCGCTGAGCTCCAGCACCGTCACCGGTCGCTGGGCGTCGTTGGATATGGTCACCTGGGGCGCAAAGGCAAAGTGCTTGAGCTGGCGCGGCACCCGGCGCTGGATGATGGTGGGGTAGTCGTCGGGGTTGCGCAGGGCTTCGGTGAGGCCCTCGCGGATCTTTTTCACGCGCGCCGGGTTGTCGCCAATCGAGTCGCCGTCGGTGTCGAGCACGATGTAGGTGTCGAGGGTGAACTGGCTGCTGGAGGTGATGACCCGGGCGTCATGGATGTTCAGGTTGAGCTGGTCCATGGCCGCCACGGTCACGGCGAAGAAGTCGTGCTGGTCGGGCGCGTAGATGAAGATCTGCGTGCCGCCTTCGAATTCGCGCTGGGTGGTTTCCTTGATCAAGACCAACGGGCCGCCATCGGCGGGCTGCTGCAGGATCGCGTCACTGTGCCAGGCCACGTCGCCGGCGGTGTGGCGCAGGAAATAATCGTCACCCAGTTGCGACCAGAGTTGCTCGACGTCGTCCGGGTCGTTACCGCCACGCACCAGGATATCCAGGGCTGCGCTTTGGGTGCGGCGGATCTGTTCTTCGCGGTCCACCGGGTTCTCCAGGCCACGGCGCAGGGCGCGCTTGGTCTCGGTGTACAGCTGGCGCAACAGGCTGGCGCGCCAGGAATTCCACAGCGTGGGGTTGGTGGCGTTGATGTCGGAGACGGTCAGCACATACAGGTAATCCAGGCGGGTTTCATCGCCGACGATGCCGGCAAAGTCGTGAATCACCTGTGGGTCGGACAAGTCCTTGCGCTGGGCCGTGGTCGACATCACCAGGTGGTTCTGCACCAGCCAGACAATCAGGCGGCTGTCCCACAACGGCAGCTGGTGGCGCTGGCAGAAGGCTTCGGCATCCACCGCGCCGATCTCCGAGTGGTCGCCATGCCGGCCTTTGCCGATGTCGTGGTACAGGCCGGCCAGGTAAATCAGTTCGGGCTTGGGCAGCTTGGCCATCAGCTTACTGGCCAGCGGGAATTTCTCTGACACCTGGGTGTACTGCAACTTACGCAGATGCTTGATCAGGTTCAGGGTGTGGGCATCGACGGTGTAGATGTGGAACAGGTCGTGCTGCATCTGCCCGACGATAAAGCCGAACTCCGGCAGGTAACGCCCGAGAATGCCGTAACGGTTCATGCGCCGCAGGTTGCGGTGGATGCCGATGCGGCACTTGAACAGCTCGATAAACAGGCTGGTATTGCGGATGTCGTTGCGAAAGTCGTCGTCGATCAGGTGACGGTTTTCCCGCAGCAAACGGATGGTGTCGGCGCGCACGCCTTTGATCTCTGGCTGCTGGGCCATCAACACGAAGATTTCCAGCATGGCGAACGGCGTGCGGCGGAACACATTGTCGTTGCGTGCTTCGATATAGCCGTCGTGCAGCTGGAAACGCGCATTGATCGGCTGGGGTGGCGCTTCGTCTTCGGGGGCCAGGATCACTTCTTCGAAATGCTGGATGATCAAGTCGCTGAGCTGGGCAATGCTCATGACCACCCGGTAGTACTGCTGCATGAAGCTCTCAATGCTGGTCTTCGCGTCCTCGCCCTCAAAGCCCAGCAAGGTGGCGATAGAGCGCTGGTGATCGAACAGCAGGCGGTCCTCGGAGCGCCCGGCCAGCATGTGCAGGGCGTAGCGCACCTTCCACAAAAATTCCTGGGACGAGGCCAGCAGGGTGTTTTCGCTCTCCACCAGAAAACCTTCGCCGGCCAGGGCACGCAGGTTCAGCGTGCCGTATTGGCGGCGCGCCACCCACAAAATCGTCTGGATATCCCGCAGCCCGCCCGGTGAGCCTTTGACGTTGGGTTCCAGGTTGTATTCGGTGTCGTTGTACTTGTGGTGCCGCGCTTTCTGCTCGGCGCGCTTGGCCAGGAAAAAGTCTTTGCTCGGCCACATGTGTGCGGTGCTGGTGACTTCGAGCATGCGCTGGCGCAGGCGCTCGGGGCCGCAGATGGTGCGGCTTTCCATCAGGTTGGTGACCACCGTCAGATCGGCACGGGCCTCTTCGGCGCATTCGTCCACCGAGCGTACGCTCTGGCCGACTTCCAGGCCGATGTCCCACAGCAACGTCAGAAAGCGCTCGATGGAATCACGAAAGGTCTCATGATCGGCCTTGTCCAGCAGGATCAGCAGGTCGATGTCGGAGTAGGGATGCAGTTCGCCGCGGCCGTAGCCACCGACCGCCACCAGGGCGATATCGGCGTCGAAACTCCAGTTGAACTGCTCCCAGGCCTTTTGCAGGATGTTATCGACGAACCAGGCGCGGTCTTCGATCAGGCGGCGAATATCCCGGCCGCTGCGAAAGCGCGCATCCAGCACCTCGCGGGCTTGGCGGATGGCCTTCTTGAAAGCGGCGATAGGGCTTGCCTTCAATGCCAGCTCGGCCTGGAACTGGCCACGGTCGAAGAGTTCGGGATCCACCTGGGGCATCGATCGGCTTTCCTTTCTATCTATCAGTCAGTCACAACACGCTGTGGGAAAACCTGGGCAACCTTCAGGCCGAAACGCGTGGGATGGTGTCGTCGGCGCGCAGGGTGAAGATCTCATAGCCGGTGTCGGTGACCAGCAGGGTGTGTTCCCACTGGGCCGAGAGCTTGCGGTCCTTGGTGATCGCAGTCCAGCCGTCGCCCAGCACCTTGGTGTCGGCCTTGCCCTGGTTGATCATCGGCTCGATGGTGAAGGTCATGCCGGCCTTGAGCTCCATGCCGGTGCCGGCGCGGCCGTAGTGCAGGATCTGCGGCTCTTCGTGGAATACCTTGCCGATACCGTGGCCGCAGAATTCGCGTACCACCGAGAAGCCATTCTTTTCCGCGTGCTTCTGGATCACTTCACCGATGTCACCCAGGCGGCAGCCGGGCTTGACGATTTCGATGGCCTTGTACATGCATTCCTGGGTGACCTGGGACAGGCGCTCAGCCCACACTGGCACATTGCCGACGTGGAACATGCGGCTGGTGTCGCCGTGGTAGCCGTCCTTGATCACTGTGACGTCGATGTTCAGGGTGTCGCCGTCCTTCAGTGGCTTGTCACCGGGAATGCCGTGGCACACCACGTGGTTGATCGAGGTGCAGATCGACTTGGGAAAGCCTTTGTAATTCAGCGGGGCAGGGATGGCTTTTTGCACGTCGACTATATAGTCGTGGCAGATACGGTCCAGCGCTTCGGTGGTGACGCCGGGCTTGACGTGTTCGGCGATCATTTCCAGCACGTCGGCAGCCAGTTTGCCGGCAACGCGCATGCCTGCGATGTCTTCGGCGGTTTTCAAGGTAACGGTCATACAGGCTCTCTCTAGCGCGACGCGCTGAAATCAATACGGTTCACGGGGGGCGCGACAAAGGGTTACAGCATTCGCGCAAGTCCCAAAAAACGCGATTCTAACAGACGATGCTGGCAAATCATGCGCATGTGGTGATCGCTTCTCTCTATGAGGTAGAGGCATGTTGGCTGTATTCAAGGGCTTACGCAAAGACGACGACCGGCAAGTGTGATTGCGGGTTTCGTTTTTGCCGATGCTGTGGTATAAAATGCGCCGCTTTCCGGGGATACCCCGCAAAGCTTAAATCCACACACGTGTCGACACGATGACCTGGGTGCCGGAGGCCTTGATGCCGCTGGTTGGTCATTGGGATACGTGGAGGCCAAACCCGACTTATTAAGGAACTATCATGTCCCAAGTCAACATGCGCGATATGCTGAAGGCCGGTGTGCACTTCGGTCACCAGACCCGTTACTGGAACCCGAAAATGGGTAAGTACATTTTCGGCGCGCGTAACAAGATTCACATTATCAACCTTGAAAAAACCCTGCCAATGTTCAACGAAGCGCTGACTTTCGTAGAGCGTCTGGCCCAGGGCAAAAACAAGATCCTGTTCGTCGGCACCAAGCGTTCCGCTGGCAAGATCGTTGCTGAAGAAGCAGCACGTTGCGGTTCGCCGTATGTCGACCACCGCTGGTTGGGCGGCATGCTGACCAACTTCAAAACCATCCGTGCTTCCATCAAGCGTCTGCGTGACCTTGAAGTGCAAGCCGAAGACGGTACTTTCGCCAAGCTGACCAAGAAAGAAGCGCTGATGCGCTCCCGTGACCTGGAAAAGCTCGATCGTTCCCTGGGTGGTATCAAGGACATGGGCGGTCTGCCTGACGCACTGTTCGTGATCGACGTTGACCACGAGCGCATCGCGATCACCGAAGCCAACAAGCTGGGCATCCCGGTTATCGGCGTAGTCGATACCAACAGCAGCCCGGAAGGCGTTGACTACATCATCCCAGGCAACGATGACGCAATCCGCGCTATCCAGCTGTACATGGGTTCGATGGCTGACGCTGTAATCCGTGGTCGCAACCACGTTGCTGGTGGTACCGAGCAGTTCGTTGAAGAAGCTCCGGTAGCTGCCGCTGAGTAATTGACGCCCTGGCGTTGACTCAGTAAGCAAAAAGGGGGCTTGGCCCCCTTTTTGCCACCTCGAAAACCATTTGTCGGCAGCGCAGCTACATCATTTGTAACGTGCAGCGGCCTACAACGGAGATTCGGGAAGAATTGATCGCCCGTTTGATCGGGTGGAATGGTTGAAAACCTATCCAAGAGGATTTTGAAATGGCAGAGATTACTGCAGCGTTGGTTAAAGAACTGCGTGAGCGTACCGGCGAAGGCATGATGGATTGCAAAAAGGCCTTGACCAAGGCCGGCGGCGACATCGAAAAAGCCATTGATGACATGCGTGCTTCCGGCGCCATCAAGGCTGCCAAGAAAGCAGGCAACGTAGCTGCTGAGGGCGCTATCGCTCTGAAAGAAGACGGCAAATCCGCCGTTCTGCTGGAAGTGAACTCCCAGACCGACTTCCTGGCTCTGCAGGACGACTTCAAGGCATTCGTTGCTGCCAGCGTTGAAAAAGCGTTCGCCGAGAAAATGACTGACGCCGCTCCGCTGATCGAAGCTCAAGAAGCTGATCGCCTGGTACTGGTCGGCAAGGTTGGCGAAAACGTCAACATCCGTCGCCTGGTTCGCGTTGAAGGTGATGTGGTGGGTGGCTACCTGCACGGCAACAAGATCGGTGTTGCCGTTGTTCTGAAAGGCGGCGACGTTGAGCTGGCTAAAGACATCGCAATGCACGTTGCTGCAAGCAACCCTGAGTTCCTGCTGCCTTCGGAAGTGTCTGCCGACGCAATCGAACGTGAAAAAGCCGTGTTCCTGAGCCTCAACGCCGACAAGATCGCCGGCAAGCCAGAGAACATCGTTGAAAACATGATCAAGGGCCGCATCAGCAAGTTCCTGGCCGAAGCGAGCCTGGTTGAGCAGGCGTTCGTCAAGAACCCTGAAATCAAGGTTGGCGAACTGGCCAAGAAAGCCGGTGCTGAAATCGTTTCCTTCACTTACTTCAAAGTAGGCGAAGGCATCGAGAAGCCGGTCGACAACTTCGCTGAAGAAGTTGCTGCCCAGCTGGCTGCCGCCAAGCAGTAAGACAGTTCCAAACTGTCGCCGAAAGAGGCTGCCCGCTCACGCGCGCAGCCTCTTTTCAAATGGGAAGGCCAATTTTATTTGGTTTCCTCTCGGAACTGGCTTACAAAGCCGTGTTCCGATGGCGCTGTGACAGCGTCCAGCTAGAGTGAACGCAAGCCGTAAAACGGCTCGCCAAGAATTTTTAAAAAATACGCCGCAGGAGAGATTCGCAATGGCTCAGCAGGGCAGTGGTTATCAGGCTCGCTATAAACGCATTCTACTCAAGCTCAGCGGCGAGGCCCTGATGGGCTCGGAAGAGTTCGGGATCGACCCCAAGGTGCTTGACCGCATGGCGCTGGAAGTCGGCCAGTTGGTCGGTATCGGCGTGCAGGTCGGCCTGGTGATTGGTGGTGGCAACCTGTTCCGCGGTGCGGCACTGAGTGCTGCCGGTATGGATCGGGTTACCGGCGACCACATGGGCATGCTGGCCACTGTGATGAACGCCCTGGCCATGCGCGACGCCCTGGAGCGCGCCAACATCTCGGCCATCGTGATGTCGGCTATTTCCATGGTTGGCGTGACCGATCACTATGATCGCCGCAAAGCCATGCGCCACCTGAACGCCAAGGAAGTAGTGATCTTTGCCGCCGGCACCGGTAACCCGTTCTTCACCACCGACTCGGCCGCATGCCTGCGTGCTATCGAAATCGATGCCGACGTGGTGTTGAAGGCGACCAAGGTGGATGGCGTATACACTGCAGACCCATTCAAAGACCCGCATGCCGAGAAGTTCGATCATCTGACCTACGATGAAGTACTGGATCGCAAGCTGGGTGTCATGGACCTGACCGCTATCTGTCTGTGCCGCGACCACAAGATGCCGCTGCGCGTATTTAACATGAACAAGCCCGGCGCCCTGCTGAATATCGTACACGGCGGCGCAGAAGGGACTCTGATCGAGGAAGGCCAACAATGATCAACGAAATCAAGAAAGACGCCCAGGCGCGTATGCAGAAATCCCTGGAATCCTTGAGCCACGCTTTTGGCCAGATCCGTACTGGCAAGGCGCACCCAAGCATCCTGGGCAGCGTGATGGTGCCTTACTACGGTTCCGACACCCCGCTGAGCGGTGTGGCCAACGTGACCGTGAAGGATTCGCGTACCCTGCAAGTTGTTGCCTTCGAGCGCAACATGCTCGCCGCCGTCGACAAGGCGATCCAGAGCGCTGGTCTGAACCTCAACCCGACCAACCTGGGCGAGTTGCTGCTGATCTCCATGCCTGCCCTGACCGAAGAAACCCGCAAGGGCTTCACCAAGCAGGCGCGCAGTGCCGCTGAAGATGCCCGTGTTGCCGTGCGTAATATCCGCCGCGATGCGTTGGGCGACCTGAAGAAGCTGGTCAAAGACAAGGAAATCAGCGAAGACGAAGAGCGCCGTGCCGTCGCTGATATCGACAAGCTGACCAAGGACGCCGAAGCCCAGATCACCAAGGCGACCGAAGAAAAAGAAAAGGACCTGATGGCCGTATAAGGGGTCAGGACGCCTTCATGGAAAAGACCAAGCAGACTGTGCCCTCCGTGGTGCCGCGCCATGTCGCGATCATCATGGATGGGAATAATCGCTGGGCGAAAAAACGCTTTATGCCGGGTGTTGCCGGGCATAAAGCGGGTGTTGACGCGGTAAGGGCGGTGATTGAGGTGTGCGCCGAGGCCAAGGTCGAAGTGCTGACCTTGTTCGCCTTCTCCAGTGAGAACTGGCAGCGGCCCGCCGATGAGGTCAGTGCCTTGATGGACCTGTTCTTCAAGGCTCTGCGTCGTGAGGCCAAGCGCCTCAACGACAACAACATCAGTCTGCGCATCATCGGTGATCGCTCGCGGTTCCATCCGGAACTGCAAACGGCCATGCGCGAAGCCGAGGCCATCACTGCCGGCAGTAACCGTTTTGTGTTGCAGATCGCAGCCAACTACGGCGGCCAGTGGGATATCGCCCAGGCTGCGCAGCGGCTTGCCCGCGAAGTGCAGGCCGGCCATCTGCGCCCGGACGACATCACGCCCGAACTGTTACAAACCTGCCTGGTGACCGGCGACCTGCCGTTGCCGGACTTGTGTATTCGTACCGGTGGCGAGCATCGCATCAGCAATTTCCTGCTGTGGCAGCTGGCCTACACCGAACTGTACTTCTCCGACCTGTTCTGGCCGGACTTCAAACACGATGCCATGCGTAATGCACTGGCCGATTTCGCTTCCCGTCAGCGTCGCTTCGGTAAAACGAGCGAGCAGATCGAAGCTGGAGCCCGGGTTTAAATGCTTAAACAACGAATCATCACGGCGCTGATCCTGCTGCCGATTGCCTTGTGCGGTTTTTTCCTGCTCGACGGGTCCGGCTTTGCGCTGTTCATCGGCCTGGTCGTGACCCTTGGGGCCTGGGAGTGGGCGCGACTGGCAGGCTTCGTCAACCAATTGCCGCGTGTGGTCTACGCCGCTGTGGTCGCGCTGTTGTTGTTCTTCATGTACATCCTGCCGGACATCGCGCCCTGGGTCCTGGGTGCTGCCGTGTTGTGGTGGGCGCTGGCGACTTTCCTGGTGCTCACCTATCCGCGCACCAGTGGCCAATGGTCCAGCGTGGCCTGCAAGCTGGTGATTGGCCTGGCGATCCTGTTGCCGGCCTGGCAAGGGTTGGTGGAGATCAAGCGTTACCCGCTTGGCAACGAGTTGATCCTGGCGGTGATGGTGTTGGTATGGGGCGCTGACATTGGTGCCTACTTTTCGGGCCGAGCCTTTGGCAAGCGCAAGCTGGCCCCGGCCGTCAGCCCAGGCAAGAGCTGGGAAGGCGTATACGGCGGCCTGGCCTTGACGCTGCTGATCAGCCTGGTGGTCGGTGTGGTGCGCGACTGGTCGGTAAAGGAAGTGCTCCTGGCCTTGCTGGGCACGGCTATCGTCGTTTTCATCTCGGTGGTGGGTGACCTGACCGAGAGCATGTTCAAGCGCCAGGCTGGTATCAAGGACAGCAGTAACCTGCTGCCAGGTCATGGTGGTGTGCTTGACCGTATCGACAGCCTTACCGCTGCGCTACCGATCTTTGCCGTGCTGTTGTGGATGATCGCTTCGTGAGCCGCCTGCAGCAGGTTACGGTGCTGGGCGCGACCGGCTCGGTCGGGCTCAGTACCCTGGACGTCATTGCGCGTCACCCTGATCGCTATCAGGTTTTCGCCCTGACTGGCTTCACGCGTTTGCGCGAGTTGCTGGCCTTGTGCGTGCGTCACTCGCCGCGCTTTGCCGTGGTGCCAGAGGCGGCTGCGGCTCGCACTCTGCAGGACGATCTGCGGGCTGCCGGGCTGGCCACTCAGGTACTGGTCGGCGAGGCAGGGTTGTGCCAGGTCTCGGCCGATGCGGACGTGGATACCGTGGTGGCGGCGATTGTCGGCGCAGCAGGTTTGCGCCCGACCTTGGCGGCAGTCGATGCTGGCAAGAAAATCCTGCTGGCCAATAAAGAAGCCTTGGTCATGTCCGGCGCACTCTTTATGCAAGCGGTGCGCAAGAGCGGCGCGGTGCTGCTGCCTCTGGACAGCGAGCACAACGCAATCTTCCAGTGCATGCCCGGTGATTTTGCCCGCGGCTTGAGCCAGGTCGGCGTGCGCCGGATTCTGCTGACGGCATCGGGTGGCCCATTCCGCCAGACTCCTTCGGCCGAGCTGGAGCATGTGTCTCCCGATCAGGCGTGCGCCCACCCGAACTGGTCCATGGGGCGCAAAATCTCGGTGGATTCGGCGAGCATGATGAACAAGGGCCTGGAGTTGATCGAGGCATGCTGGTTGTTCGATGCGCGGCCTGACCAGGTTGAGGTGGTGATTCACCCACAAAGTGTGATCCATTCCCTGGTCGATTACGTGGATGGTTCGGTGTTGGCGCAGTTGGGTAACCCGGACATGCGCACACCGATCGCCAACGCCTTGGCGTGGCCGGAGCGCATTGATTCCGGCGTAGCACCGTTGGACTTGTTTGCAATCGCGCGCCTGGACTTCGAAGCCCCGGACGAGCAGCGTTTCCCGTGTTTGCGCCTGGCGCGGCAAGCGGCCGAGGCGGGTAACAGTGCCCCGGCGATGCTTAACGCGGCCAATGAAGTGGCCGTGGCGGCGTTTCTTGAACGGCGCATCCGCTTTCCGCAGATCGCGAGTATCATCGAGGACGTCCTGGCCCTTGAGCCAGTGGTAGCGGTAAATGACCTGGAGGCGGTGTTCGAGGCCGACACCAAGGCCCGAGCCCTGGCTGGGCAATGGTTGGAACGCAATGCGCGTTAAGGTTTGAGTCTTCAGGCATTGGATTGAGATGCGGAGAAATTAGATGAGTGCGCTCTACATGATTGTCGGCACCCTGGTTGCTCTGGGTGTGTTGGTGACCTTCCACGAATTCGGCCACTTCTGGGTCGCGCGTCGTTGCGGCGTCAAGGTATTGCGCTTTTCCGTCGGTTTCGGCATGCCGTTGTTGCGTTGGCATGATCGCCGCGGCACTGAATTTGTCATTGCGGCTATCCCGTTGGGCGGCTACGTCAAGATGCTCGATGAGCGCGAAGGCGAAGTGCCTGCAGACCAGGTGGACCAATCCTTCAATCGCAAGACCGTTCGTCAGCGTATTGCGATTGTTGCGGCGGGGCCGATTGCCAACTTCCTGTTGGCGATTGTGTTCTTCTGGGTCTTGGCCATGCTGGGCAGCCAGCAGGTGCGCCCGGTCATTGGCGCGGTCGAAGCCGACAGCATCGCGGCCAAGGCTGGCCTGACGGCTGGGCAGGAAATTGTATCCATTGATGGCGAACCCACCACGGGCTGGGGCGCGGTCAACTTGCAGTTGGTGCGTCGCCTGGGCGAAAGCGGCACCGTCAATGTGGTGGTGCGTGACCAGGATTCCAGCGCCGAAACCCCGCGGGCGTTGGCGCTGGACCATTGGCTCAAGGGCGCTGATGAGCCCGACCCGATCAAATCCCTGGGGATTCGCCCTTGGCGTCCGGCCTTGCCGCCGGTGCTGGCCGAGCTTGATCCGAAAGGCCCGGCCCAGGCTGCAGGCCTGAAAACCGGTGATCGCTTGCTGGCCCTCGATGGCCAGGCGCTGGGTGACTGGCAGCAGGTGGTCGACCTGGTGCGTGTACGCCCTGATACCAAAATTGTGCTGAAAGTTGAGCGCGAGGGTGCTCAAATCGATGTCCCCGTGACCTTGTCGGTGCGAGGCGAAGCCAAGGCGGCCGGGGGCTACCTGGGGGCCGGGGTCAAAGGTGTCGAGTGGCCGCCATCGATGGTGCGAGAGGTCAGCTACGGGCCTTTGGCCGCGATTGGCGAGGGTGCGAAACGCACCTGGACCATGAGCGTGCTGACCCTCGAATCCCTCAAGAAAATGTTGTTCGGTGAGCTCTCGGTAAAAAACTTGAGTGGACCGATAACCATTGCTAAAGTGGCGGGCGCTTCTGCCCAGTCGGGTGTCGCGGATTTCCTGAATTTCCTGGCTTATCTGAGTATTAGCCTTGGGGTTCTGAATTTGCTGCCCATTCCAGTATTGGATGGGGGGCATCTGCTGTTTTATCTGGTCGAGTGGGTGCGTGGTCGCCCCTTGTCGGATCGGGTGCAGGGTTGGGGGATACAGATCGGTATCAGTTTGGTGGTCGGGGTGATGTTGTTAGCCCTGGTCAACGATCTGGGACGTCTGTAACGCTTCGCTGAATTGCGAATCTGCCGCATTTTGCGGCAGTTTGTTTATTGCCAGTTGGAATAAGAAAGGACTTCATGAAACGTCTGCTGCTAACTGCGGTTCTCACCGTATTGATGATCGCCGAAGTTCACGCCGAGTCCTTCACCATCTCCGATATTCGCGTCAACGGCCTCCAGCGGGTTTCCGCGGGTAGCGTCTTTGGTGCCTTGCCGTTGAACGTCGGGGAACAGGCGGATGATCGTCGCCTGGTGGAATCCACTCGTGCGCTGTTCAAAACCGGGTTCTTTCAAGATATCCAACTGGGTCGCGAAGGCAACGTCCTGGTCATCACGGTCGTCGAGCGACCTTCCGTCGCCAGTATCGCGATCGAAGGTAACAAGGCCATCTCCACTGAAGACCTGATGAAGGGTCTGAAGCAATCGGGCCTGGCCGAGGGCGAGATCTTCCAGCGCGCGACCCTTGAGGGTGTGCGTAACGAGCTGCAACGCCAGTACGTTGCCCAGGGCCGCTACTCCGCGACCGTGGAAACCGAAGTGATCCCCCAGCCTCGTAACCGTGTGGGCCTGAAGGTCAACATCAACGAAGGCACCGTGGCTGCCATCCAGCACATCAACGTCGTGGGCAACACCAAGTTCCCTGATGAAGACCTGGTCGACCTGTTCGAACTCAAGACCACCAACTGGTTGTCGTTCTTCAAGAACGATGACAAGTACGCCCGTGAAAAACTCTCCGGTGACCTGGAACGCCTGCGCTCCTACTACCTGGACCGTGGCTACATCAACATGGACATCGCTTCGACCCAGGTGTCCATCACCCCGGACAAGAAGCACGTCTACATCACCGTCAACGTCAACGAAGGCGAGAAGTACAAGGTTCGTGACGTCAAGCTCAGCGGCGACTTGAAAGTGCCTGAAGACCAGGTCAAGTCCCTGCTGCTCGTGCAGAAGGACCAGGTGTTCTCGCGCAAGCTGATGACCACCACCTCTGAACTGATCACCCGTCGCCTGGGTAACGAAGGCTATACCTTCGCCAACGTCAACGGCGTGCCGACCCCGAATGATGAAGACCACACCGTGGACATCACTTTCGTCGTCGATCCAGGCAAGCGTGCCTACGTCAACCGCATCAACTTCCGTGGCAACACCAAGTCCGCGGACGAAGTGTTGCGTCGTGAAATGCGTCAGATGGAAGGTGGCTGGGCTTCGACCTACCTGATCGACCAGTCCAAGACCCGTCTTGAGCGCCTGGGCTTCTTCAAGGAAGTCAACGTCGAAACCCCGGCCGTACCGGGTGTGGATGACCAGGTTGACGTGAACTACGCCGTTGAAGAGCAAGCCTCGGGTTCGATTACCGCCAGCGTCGGTTTCGCTCAGAGCGCCGGTTTGATCCTGGGTGGTTCCATCACGCAGAACAACTTCCTGGGTACCGGTAACCGTGTGTCCATCGGCCTGACCCGCAGCGAATACCAGAGCCGATACAACTTCGGCTACACCGACCCCTACTGGACTGCAGACGGTGTGAGCCTGGGCTACAACGCCTTCTACCGCACCACCGACTACAAAGACCTCGATGTTGACGTTGCAAGCTATGCGATCGACAGCCTGGGTGCCGGTGTCAATGTGGGTTACCCGATCAGCGAGACCTCGCGCCTGACCTTCGGCCTTACCGCCCAGCAGGATGAGATCAAGACCGGTATTTATACCGTGGACGAAATCTTCGACTTCACCCGTCGTGAAGGCGACAAGTTCCTGAACTTCAAGGCGTCTGCCGGTTGGTCCGAGTCGACCCTGAACAAAGGCGTACTGGCAACCCGCGGCCACTCCCAGAGCCTGACTGCGGAAGTCACCACGCCGGGCAGCGACCTGTCGTTCTTCAAGCTCGACTACCGTGGCCAGTTGTTCCAGCCGTTGAGCGATAACTACACCATGCGCCTGCACACAGAGTTGGGCTATGGCGACGGTTATGGTTCGACCAATGGCTTGCCGTTCTATGAAAACTACTATGCAGGTGGTTTCAACTCGGTACGTGGCTTCAAGGACAGCACCTTGGGTCCGCGCGGTACACCGAGCCGCGGTTTTGCCCAGACCGGTAACCAAGGCACTGTCGCTGACTCGGACAACGACCCGCTGCCATTCGGTGGTAACGTGCTGATCCAGGGTGGTGCGGAAATTCTATTCCCGCTGCCATTCGTGAAAGACCAGCGGTCGCTGCGTACGTCGGTCTTCTGGGATGTGGGTAACGTGTTCGACTCCAAGTGCGATCAGATCACCAACCCAAGTGGCGTGAAGTCCAACACCCAATGCAACGACGTGAGCCTCAGCAATCTGGCAAGCTCCGTGGGTGTGGGTGTGACCTGGGTGACTGCGCTGGGCCCGTTGAGCTTTGCTCTGGCCATGCCGATCAAGAAACCGGATAACGCTGAAACCCAGATTTTCCAATTCTCCCTCGGCCAGACGTTCTAAGCGTCTGACCTAAGATAACGACAACGGATTCTGTAGGAGTACATCGTGCGTAAGTTGACTCAATTGGTCTTGCTGGCCACTGTGCTGGTCACCACCCCGGCCTTCGCCGAAATGAAAATCGCCGTTCTGAACTATCAGATGGCCCTGCTGGAATCCGATGCGGCCAAGCGATACGCCGTGGACGCCGAGAAGAAATTCGGTCCGCAACTGACCAAGCTCAAGACGTTGGAAAGCAGCGCCAAGGGCATCCAGGATCGCCTGGTAGCCGGTGGCGACAAGATGCAGCAAGGCGAGCGCGAGCGTCTGGAGCTTGAATTCAAGCAAAAGGCCCGTGACTACCAGTTCCAATCCAAGGAGCTGAACGAAGCCAAGGCTGTGGCCGACCGCGAAATGCTCAAGCAGCTCAAGCCGAAATTGGACAGCGCTGTGGAAGAAGTCATCAAGAAGGGTGCCTTTGACCTGGTGTTCGAGCGTGGCGCCGTGATCGACGTCAAGCCTCAATACGACATCACCCGCCAGGTGATCGAGCGCATGAACCAGCTGAAGTAAACCATGACAGCGACTATCAAACTCGGCGAGTTGGCCGAGTTCCTGGGGGCCACCTTGCGTGGCTCCAAGGAGAAAGAAATCACTGGGCTAGCCACCTTGCAGGAGGCTGGCCCAGCTCAGTTGAGCTTCCTCGCAAATCCTCAATACCGTAAATACCTGGTCGACTGCCAGGCCGCAGCTGTGTTGCTGAAGGCCGCTGACGCCGAAGGGTTTGCCGGGGATGCGCTGGTGGTGGCCGACCCGTACCTGTCGTACGCCAAGGCGTCCCACCTGTTCGATCCCAAGCCGAAAGCGGCCGGCGGTATTCACCCGTCTGCCGTGATCGCCGATGATGCCCAGGTTGACCCTGCGGCCAGCATCGGCGCGTTTGCCGTGATCGAGAGCGGGGCGCGTATTGGTGCAGGCGTCACCGTGGGTGCCCACTGTTTCATTGGCGCGCGCTGCGAAATTGGTGCCGATGGCTGGCTGGCTCCTCGTGTGACCCTGTACCACGATGTGCGTATCGGTCAGCGTGTGGTCATCCAGTCGGGCGCCGTGATCGGCGGTGAAGGCTTCGGCTTTGCCAATGCCAAGGGCATCTGGCACAAGATCGCCCAGGTCGGTGGCGTATTGATCGGCGACGATGTGGAGATCGGCGTGAACACTGCTGTGGATCGCGGGGCCCTGGCCGATACCGTGATCGGTAACGGTGTAAAGCTCGATAACCAGATCCAGATCGCCCACAACGTGCAGATTGGCGATCACACCGCCATGGCCGCCTGCGTGGGTATTTCCGGCAGCACCAAGATCGGCAAGCATTGCATGCTCGCCGGTGGCGTAGGGCTGGTGGGGCATATCGATATTTGCGACAACGTCTTCATCACCGGCATGACCATGGTGACCCACTCGATCACAGAGCCAGGGGCCTATTCGTCCGGTACCGCGATGCAACCTGCGGCCGAATGGCGCAAGAGTGCCGCGCGTTTGAGGAAGATCGACGACATGGCACGACGTATCAAACAGCTTGAAAAGCGTGTCGGGGACGTGACCCCTGGCGCTAATGCTTCATCTGAAGACTGATACCATTTCCATATCAAGTGTGCACAGCCGCTAGACGGCCTCCTTGATTTGCTAGCGGGGCGTGCGCCTGGTGCGCCCGCCCCCAATCTTTATTACAGGCTTCCCCCCCGAAATGATGGACATCAAAGAGATTCGCGAATACCTGCCCCACCGTTACCCGTTCCTGCTGGTGGATCGCGTAGTGGACCTCAACGTCGAGGAAAAGCGCATTCGTGCCTACAAGAATGTCAGCATCAACGAACCATTCTTCAACGGTCACTTTCCTGAGCATCCAATCATGCCGGGCGTGTTGATCATCGAAGCCATGGCCCAGGCTGCCGGTATCCTTGGTTTCAAAATGCTCGACCTCAAGCCTGCCGATGGCACGCTTTACTATTTCGTGGGCTCCGACAAGCTGCGCTTTCGCAACCCGGTCACCCCGGGTGACCAGTTGATCCTGGAAGCCAGGTTCATCAGTTGCAAGCGCCAGATCTGGAAGTTCGAATGCCAGGCCTCGGTGGATGGCAAGCCGGTGTGCTCTGCCGAGATCATCTGTGCGGAACGCAAACTATGAGTTTGATTGACCCTCGCGCAATCATCGATCCGTCGGCCGTACTGGCCGCCGACGTTGAGGTCGGCCCTTGGTCGATCGTCGGCGCAGGTGTGGAAATCGGCGAGGGGACTGTCATCGGGCCACACGTGATCCTTAAAGGTCCGACCCGTATTGGCAAACACAATCGTATCTACCAGTTCTCCTCGGTAGGCGAAGACACCCCGGACATGAAGTACAAGGGTGAAGAAACACGCCTGGTCATCGGTGACCACAACATCATTCGTGAAGGCGTCACCATTCACCGCGGCACCGTGCAGGATCGCGCCGAAACCACCCTGGGTGATCACAACCTGGTCATGGCCTATGCGCACATCGGCCATGACAGCGTGATCGGCAACCATTGCATCCTGGTTAACAACACAGCCTTGGCGGGCCATGTGCACGTTGATGACTGGGCGATCCTCTCCGGTTTCACCCTGGTGCATCAGTACTGCCATATCGGCGCCCACAGCTTTTCCGGCATGGGCACCGCTATCGGCAAGGATGTCCCGGCGTTCGTGACGGTATTTGGCAACCCTGCCGAAGCCCGTAGCATGAATTTTGAAGGCATGCGTCGTCGCGGTTTCAGCGAAGAAGCCATTCACGCCCTGCGCCGTGCCTACAAGACGGTTTATCGCCAAGGGTTGACCGTGGAGCAGGCCCTGGCCGAGCTGGCCGAGCCTGCCACGCAGTTCCCGGAAGTCGCGGTGTTCCGTGACTCTATCCAGACCTCGACTCGCGGCATTACCCGCTGATCATGGCCACTTTGCGTATTGCGCTCGTGGCCGGTGAAGCTTCCGGCGATATCCTGGGGGCTGGCTTGATGCGGGCGCTCAAGGCCCAGCATCCGGCGGTGGAATTTATCGGGGTCGGCGGCCCGTTGATGCAGGCCGAAGGCCTGACCTCCTACTTCCCCATGGAGCGCCTGTCGGTCATGGGGCTGGTGGAAGTCTTGGGGCGCCTGCGTGAGTTGCTGGCTCGCCGCAAGCTGCTGATCAAGACGCTGATCGAAGAAAAGCCTGACGTCTTTATCGGCATCGATGCGCCGGATTTCACGCTCAATATCGAACTCAAGTTGCGTCAGGCCGGGATCAAGACCGTGCACTACGTCAGCCCATCCGTATGGGCGTGGCGCCAGAAGCGCGTGTTGAAAATCCGCGAAGGCTGCGACCTCATGTTGACGTTGCTGCCATTCGAAGCCCGGTTCTACGAAGAGAAGGGCGTGCCGGTGCGGTTTGTCGGCCACACCCTGGCTGACGCTATTCCCTTGCAAGCTGATCGTGCGGCTGCGCGCGCCGAGCTGGGCTTGCCCGATGGCCCCTTGGTTGCGTTGATGCCAGGGAGCCGTGGCGGCGAGGTGGGGCGCTTGGGCGCGTTGTTTTTTGATGCTGCCGAACGTCTTCAAGCGCAAAAGCCGGGGATCCGCTTTGTGCTGCCCTGCGCCAGTCCGCAACGCCGTGCCCAGATCGAAACCCTGCTGGAAGGTCGCAACCTGCCGTTGACCCTGCTCGATGGCCAGTCCCACCTGGCCCTGGCAGCCTGCGATGCGGTACTGATCGCCTCGGGTACTGCCACGCTGGAGGCCCTGCTGTACAAGCGGCCAATGGTCGTCGCCTATCGCCTGGCGCCGCTGACCTTCTGGATCCTCAAGCGCATGGTCAAGAGCCCTTATATTTCCTTGCCCAACCTGCTGGCCCAGCGCCTGCTGGTGCCGGAGTTGTTGCAGGACGATGCAACGCCCGAAGCGCTTGCGCAAACCCTACTACCCTTGATTGACGGCGGCGAAGAGCAGACCCGTGGTTTCGATGACATTCACCGCACGTTACGCCGTGATGCCTCGAACCAGGCGGCCGACGCCGTGTTGACCTTGATCGGCCATAAACAGGACGCCTTATGACCATCCAAATGGGCCTGGATTTCAGCCTCGTTGCCCAAGCCCACGAACTGGTGGCGGGTGTTGACGAAGTCGGGCGCGGCCCGCTGTGTGGTGCGGTGGTCACGGCGGCGGTGATCCTCGATCCGAACCGCCCGATCCTGGGACTCAACGATTCGAAGAAGCTCACCGAAGCCCGTCGTGAAAAGCTCTATGACGAGATCTGTGAAAAAGCCCTGAGCTGGCATATCGCCCGGGCTGAAGTCGAAGAAATCGACGAGCTGAATATCCTGCACGCCACGATGCTGGCGATGCAGCGCGCTGTGGAAGGGCTGCACATCACCCCGAAAATGGCGATGATCGACGGCAACCGCTGCCCCAAGCTGACGATGCCGTCCGAAGCGGTGGTCAAGGGCGATAGCAAGGTTCCCGCCATTGCCGCCGCCTCGATCCTGGCCAAGGTCAGCCGCGACCGTGAAATGGCTGCGTTCGAATTGATCTATCCCGGCTACGGGATTGGCGGCCATAAAGGCTACCCGACGCCCGTTCATCTGGAAGCCCTGGCTCGGCTCGGCCCCACCCCGATCCATCGCCGCTCGTTTGCCCCGGTACGCCAGGCTTATGAGGCCCGTGAGAGTCTGATCGAGGTTTAGCAGCAAGGCTGATGTTTTTACCCAGGCCCGGTACAATCCGGGCCTTGTTGTTTTCATGTATCAAGACAGGATCACTATGCCGGCTTCATTCGTTCATCTGCGCCTGCACACTGAATACTCCCTGGTCGACGGCCTGGTACGGATCAAACCGCTGGTCAAAACCCTGGTGGGCATGAACATGCCTGCGGTCGCGGTTACCGACCAGAACAACATGTGTTCCCTGGTCAAGTTCTACAAGAACGCCATGGGCGCCGGCATCAAGCCGATCTGCGGCGCCGACCTGTGGCTGTCCAACAAAGACCCGGATAACCCCCTGAGCCGCATCAGCCTGCTGGCGATGAACGGCGTGGGTTATCGCAACCTTACCGAACTGATTTCCCGTGGCTTTATCGACGGCCAGCGCAACGGCTCGATCATCATTGAGCGCGAGTGGGTGGCCGAAGCCAGCGAAGGCCTGATCATGCTCTCGGCGGCCAAAGAGGGTGAAATCGGTATCGCGCTGCTGGGCGGCAACCCCCAGGAAGCCGAGGTGCTGGCGCGCGAGTGGATGCAGGTATTCCCGGGCCGTTTCTACCTGGAAGTGCAGCGCACCAATCGCCCTAACGATGAAGAGCATCTGCACGCTGCCGTAGCCTTGGCTGACAAGCTGGGTGCGCCGCTGGTGGCGACCAACGATGTGCGCTTTATCAAGAAAGAAGATTTCGAAGCTCACGAAACCCGCGTGTGCATCGGCGAAGGCCGGGCCCTGGATGACCCGCGCCGTTCGAAGAACTACAGCGAAGAGCAGTACCTCAAAAGCGCCGATGAAATGGCGGAGCTGTTCAGCGATTTGCCCGAGGCCCTTGAGAACTCCGTCGAGATCGCCAAGCGCTGCAACATTGAAGTAAAGCTGGGCAAGCACTTCCTGCCCAACTTCCCGATTCCCGATGGCATGACCATCGACGAATATTTTCGCAAAGTGTCGTTCGATGGCCTGGAAGAACGCCTCAGCGTCCTGCTGCCCAAGGACACCACCGAAGACTACGAAGCCAAGCGCCAGGTGTATGTCGATCGGTTGAATTTCGAGCTGGATATCATTATCCAGATGGGGTTCCCCGGCTACTTCCTGATCGTAATGGACTTTATCCAGTGGGCTAAAAACAACGGCGTACCGGTAGGTCCGGGCCGGGGGTCAGGTGCTGGCTCGCTGGTGGCCTATGTACAGAAGATCACCGACCTTGACCCGCTGGAATATGACCTGCTGTTCGAGCGGTTCCTGAACCCGGAACGGGTTTCCATGCCCGACTTCGACGTCGACTTCTGCATGGATGGCCGTGACCGCGTGATTGAATACGTGGCCGAAAAATATGGCCGCAACGCGGTAAGCCAGATCATCACCTTCGGTTCCATGGCCGCCAAAGCGGTAATCCGCGACGTAGCGCGGGTGCAGGGCAAGTCCTATGGTTTGGCCGACCGCCTGTCTAAGATGATCCCGTTCGAAGTCGGCATGACCCTGGAAAAAGCCTACGAGCAGGAAGAAATCCTGCGCGACTTTATCAAGGTCGATGAAGAAGCCGCCGAAATCTGGGACATGGCGCGCAAGCTCGAAGGCGTGGTGCGTAACGTCGGTAAACACGCCGGCGGTGTGGTTATCGCGCCGACCAAGCTCACCGACTTTTCGCCGATCTATTGCGATGAAGAAGGCGACGGCCTGGTCACCCAGTTCGACAAGGACGACGTGGAGGCGGCCGGCCTGGTGAAGTTCGACTTCCTCGGCCTGCGCACCCTGACGATCATCGACTGGGCGCTCAAGACCATCAACCGCGACCGTGCCAAGGTCGGCGAAGAACCGCTGGATATCGCGTTTATCCCGCTGGACGACAAACCGACCTACAGCCTGCTGCAAAAAGCCGAAACCACCGCGGTGTTCCAGCTTGAATCCCGGGGCATGAAAGAGCTGATCAAAAAGCTCAAGCCCGACTGCCTGGAAGACTTGATCGCACTGGTGGCCCTGTTCCGTCCCGGCCCGCTGCAATCGGGCATGGTGGATGACTTCATCAACCGTAAACACGGCCGGGCCGAACTGGCTTACCCGCACTCCGACTACCAGTATGAGGGTCTCAAGCCCGTACTGGCGCCGACCTACGGCATCATCCTGTACCAGGAACAGGTGATGCAGATCGCCCAGGTGATGGCCGGCTACACCCTCGGCGGTGCGGACATGCTGCGTCGCGCCATGGGTAAGAAAAAGCCCGAGGAAATGGCCAAGCAGCGCGGCGGTTTCATTGAAGGCTGCGCGACTAACAACATCGATGCCGACCTGGCCGGTAACATCTTCGACCTGGTAGAAAAATTCGCCGGTTATGGTTTCAACAAATCCCACTCCGCCGCCTACGGCCTGGTGTCGTACCAGACCGCCTGGCTGAAAGCCCATTACCCGGCGCCGTTCATGGCGGCGGTACTCTCGGCGGATATGCACAACACCGACAAGGTCGTGACCTTGATCGAGGAAGTGCGCACCATGAAGCTGCGCCTCGACGCGCCGGACGTGAACGCTTCGGAGTTCAAGTTCACGGTGAACGACGAAGGCCGCATCATCTATGGCCTCGGCGCGATCAAGGGCGTGGGCGAAGGCCCGGTGGAGGCCATTACCGAGGCGCGTCAGGACGGGCCGTTCAAAGACCTGTTCGATTTCTGCGCGCGGGTGGACCTCAAGCGCATCAACAAGCGTACCCTCGATGGCCTGATCCGCAGCGGCGCACTCGACCGTCTTGGCCCGTACTTCCATGATGAGCCGAAGGCTTACCAGGCCAATATCGACCGCAACCGTGCGGTGCTGCTGACCGCCATGGAAGAGGCGATCAAGGCTGCCGAACAGACTGCCCGTACCCATGACAGCGGCCACGCCGACCTGTTTGGCGGGCTGTTCGTCGAAGAAGATGCGGATGTCTACGCCAACCACCGCAAGGCCAAGGAGCTGACGCTCAAGGAGCGCCTGAAAGGTGAGAAAGACACCTTGGGCCTTTACCTTACCGGTCACCCGATTGACGAGTACGAAGGCGAAATCCGCCGTTTCGCCCGTCAGCGCATCATCGACCTGAAACCGGCGCGGGATACCCAGACCGTCGCCGGCATGATCATCGCCCTGCGGGTGATGAAAAATAAGAAGGGCGACAAGATGGGCTTCATCACCCTCGATGACCGCTCGGGCCGCATCGAAGCGTCATTGTTTGCCGACGCGTTCCACTCCGCCCAGTCGCTGCTGCAGACCGACGCCATGGTGGTGGTGGAAGGGGAGGTCAGCAATGATGACTTCTCCGGTGGTCTGCGCCTGCGTATCAAGCGGGTGATGAGCATGGAAGATGCCCGCACCAACCTGGCCGAGAGCCTGCGCCTGAAGGTCAAGACCGAAGCGCTTAAAGGCGATCAGCTACGCTGGTTGGGGGACTTGCTCAAACGCCACCGTGGCGCATGCCCGGTGACCATGGAGTACACCGGTAGCGATGCCAAGGCCATGTTGCAGTTTGGTGAGACGTGGCGAATTGATCCCGCTGATGGCTTGATTCAAGCTTTGCGTGACCAGTTCGGGCGAGACAACGTCTTCCTCCAATACCGTTGACGGTCAGATGAGTCTGATCTCGACTAAACATTTAATCTCGACCTAAACGCGCCTCTCCCTTAAGGTAGGGCGCGAATAGACAACCGGCTGGCCAGGCACCCCTTGGCCGTCGACCCAAGACGGACGCTTATGAACCCGAATTTTCTTGATTTCGAACAGCCGATCGCTGACCTGCAAGCCAAGATCGAAGAGCTGCGCCTGGTCGGCAATGACAATTCGCTGAACATCGGCGATGAGATCGCTCGCCTGCAAGACAAGAGCAGCACGCTCACCGAAGACATCTTCGGCAAGCTGACCAGCTGGCAGATCGCGCGCCTGGCTCGCCACCCGCGCCGTCCTTACACCCTGGACTACATCGAGCACATCTTCACCGAGTTCGACGAGTTGCACGGCGACCGCCACTTCTCCGACGACGCGGCCATCGTGGGCGGTATCGCTCGCCTGGACGACCAGCCGGTGATGGTGATCGGTCACCAGAAAGGCCGTGAAGTGCGCGAGAAAGTACGCCGCAACTTCGGCATGCCGCGTCCGGAAGGCTACCGCAAGGCGTGCCGCCTGATGGAAATGGCCGAGCGTTTCAAGATGCCGATCCTGACCTTCATCGACACGCCGGGTGCCTACCCGGGTATCGACGCCGAAGAGCGCAACCAGAGCGAAGCGATTGCCTGGAACCTGCGCGTCATGGCGCGCCTGAAAACCCCGATCATCGCCACCGTGATCGGTGAAGGTGGTTCTGGCGGTGCGCTGGCTATTGGTGTCTGCGACCAGTTGAACATGTTGCAATATTCCACCTACGCGGTGATCTCGCCGGAAGGTTGCGCCTCGATCCTGTGGAAAACCGCCGAAAAGGCACCGGACGCTGCCGAAGCCATGGGCATCACCGCTGATCGCCTCAAGGGCCTGGGTATCGTGGACAAGGTCATCGCCGAGCCACTGGGCGGCGCCCACCGTGACCCGGCTGCCGCCGCTGCGACCATCCGTGCCGAGTTGGGGTCGCAACTGGCGATGCTCAAGAAGCTGGATAACGAAGCGCTGCTGGCTCGTCGTTACGAGCGCCTGATGAGCTACGGCCTCTAAGCCGACGCTGTACCCAATGTAGTAGCCGGCTTGTGTGGGAGCTGGCTTGCCTGCGATAGCATCACCTTGGTATCACTGATACACCGAGGTGCCTGCATCGCGGGCAAGCCCGGCTCCCACATTTGCTTTGTGTATGCTGACGAACGTATTCCAGCTTTGCGGCGGTGACGTGTGATGAAACCAACCCTGCCGGCCGCACTCCTGCACACCCTGGCCCCCTGGCGCAACGCGCCGGCCTGGCATATTGCATTCTCCGGCGGTCTCGACTCCACCGTCCTGCTGCACCTCCTGGCCTCGCTGGCCAAAATTGAAAATCTGCCTCCTCTCAGCGCCGTCCATGTCCACCATGGTCTGCAAGCTGCCGCAGAGGTATGGCCTGCTCATTGCCAAGCGGTCTGCGACAGCCTGGGCGTGCCCCTGCGGACCATGCGCGTGCAGGTGCAGCCTGGCGCCAGTCTTGAACGGGCTGCCCGTGATGCACGCTATACGGCGTTTGCCGAGGTGACCAATGTCGGGGAGGTGATGCTCACCGGCCAACACCGCGACGATCAGGCCGAAACCCTGCTGTTTCGCCTGCTGCGTGGCGCCGGTGTGCGAGGGTTGGCGGCTATGCCTGAGCATCGCCCGTTGGCCCAAGGCCGCTTGGTGCGGCCGTTGCTGGCGTGCTCCCGTAGCGAGCTGGAAGCCTACGCCCATCAGCATCAGTTGCAGTGGATCGAAGACCCCTCCAACGTTGATTCCCGGTTTTCCCGCAATTACTTGCGTCACCGTGTACTCCCTGCCGTGACGGAGCGCTGGCCCCAGGCGATCACCCACCTGGCCCGCACGGCTGAACACATGGCTGAGGCTCAAGGGCTGCTCGACGAGTTGGCGCTGATGGACCTGCAGCGCGCCGACCAGCCTTCTACATTTCCCTGGTTGCCTCTGCCGTCCCTGGCGCTTGAGCCATTGCGCGAACTATCCGATGCCCGTCAGCGCAACGTCCTGCGGCATTGGCTGACGCCACTGACCCGTTTGCCCGACAGCGACCACTGGGTCAGTTGGCATGCCCTGCGCGATGCCAAGAGCGACGCACAGCCTCTGTGGCGCCTGGCCGACGGCCAAATGCAGCGTAGCGGTGAACGCATCTGGTGGTTGCCCTCAACATGGTCGGAGTTTTCCGACGCATCGGTGAGCTGGCCCGATCCGCAAAATCCACTAGAGTTACCAGGCAATGGCCTACTGAGATTTATCGGCAAGGCCCCCTTAGACCCGCTGGTGATCCGTTATCGCCAGGGCGGCGAAATCATCGACGTACCGGGCCGAGGGCGGCGTGATCTCAAGCGCCTGCTGAATGAAAGCGGCATGCCGGGCTTTGTCCGTGGCAGATTGCCGCTGGTCTATCGGGGCGAGCAATTGCTGGCTGTGCCAAGCGTTGCGGGGGCATGGGCCCGGTCGATGGGTGAGGTGCAATTGGATTGGTTGCCACAGACCTGCGATCAAGGTTTGAGCTGATAGCGCCTTTCCGGTAGACTACGCTCCCTTCTTGATACAACTTCTGTGGATTCGCCTGAATCGCAGTCGTTGCCGATTACCAAGCAGTCTTTGCTGGGCGATTCCAAAAAATGTGTAGCGATCAACGTACCGGTGTTTCATTGCTGGTCTGTCACAACGCGGCGGTTTTTTTGAAAGGTGCACTGTGATTAATGCAGGTGATCGGGGGCTTCGGCCTTCCTTCGCTTTCCCCGGCGGCTCGGACCGCTTTAACGCAGACTTCTAGGGTTTTTCATGACGCGCTACATATTCGTCACGGGCGGTGTTGTTTCTTCATTGGGGAAAGGCATTGCCTCCGCTTCATTGGCGGCCATCCTGGAGGCGCGGGGACTTAAGGTCACCATGCTCAAGCTGGACCCGTACATCAACGTTGACCCGGGCACCATGAGCCCGTTCCAGCACGGTGAAGTGTTCGTCACCCACGACGGCGCCGAGACCGACCTGGACCTGGGCCACTACGAGCGGTTCATCCGCACGACCATGACCCAGAACAACAACTTCACCACCGGCCGTGTCTACGAGCACGTGCTGCGCAAAGAGCGCCGTGGTGACTACCTGGGTGCAACCATCCAGGTGATCCCGCACATCACCGACGAAATCAAGCGCCGCATCATCAAGGGTGCAGGCGATGCCGACGTGGCGATGGTCGAGATCGGTGGCACCGTGGGTGACATCGAGTCCCAACCGTTCCTCGAAGCCATCCGCCAGTTGCGTTTCGAAGTTGGCGCCAAGCGCGCGATGCTGATGCACCTGACACTGGTGCCCTACATTGCCACTGCCGGCGAAACCAAAACCAAGCCTACCCAGCACTCGGTCAAGGAACTGCGTTCCATCGGCCTGCAGCCGGATGTGCTGGTATGCCGCTCCGATCACCCGATCGACATTTCCTCGCGCCGCAAGATCGCGCAGTTCACCAACGTTGAAGAACGTGCGGTAATTGCCCTGGAAGACGCCGACACCATCTACAAGATCCCGGGCATCCTGCATTCGCAAGGGCTGGATGATTTTGTGGTCGAGCGTTTCGGCCTGCAGTGCGGCGGCGCCGACCTGTCCGAGTGGGAAGCGGTTGTCGACGCCAAGCTCAACCCTGAGCATGAAGTCACCATCGCCATGGTCGGTAAGTACATGGAGCTGCTGGACGCGTACAAGTCGCTGATCGAAGCCATGAGCCACGCCGGTATCAGCAACCGTACCAAGGTCAACCTGCGCTACATCGACTCCGAAGACATCGAGAACCAGGGCACCGCGCTGCTCGAAGGTGTCGACGCTATCCTCGTTCCCGGCGGTTTCGGCCTGCGTGGCGTGGAAGGCAAGATCACTGCGGTGCAGTACGCCCGCGAAAACAAGGTGCCGTACCTGGGTATCTGCCTGGGCATGCAAGTGGCCGTTATCGAGTTCGCCCGTAACGTGCTGGGCTGGAAAGACGCTAACTCTACCGAGTTCGATCACAGCAGCGGCCACCCGGTCGTGGGCCTGATCACCGAGTGGGAAGACGCCACTGGCGCCGTTGAAACCCGTACCGAAAGCTCCGACCTGGGTGGCACTATGCGCCTTGGCGCACAAAACTGCTTGCTGGAACCGGGTTCGTTGGTTCATGACTGCTACGGCAAGGACGTGATCGTCGAGCGCCACCGCCACCGTTATGAAGTGAACAACAACCTGCTGCCGCAGATCAAGGAAGCCGGCCTGAAGATTTCCGGTCGCTCCGATGATGGCAAGCTGGTTGAAGTGGTCGAGGCACCGGATCATCCGTGGTTCGTGGCCTGCCAGTTCCACCCGGAGTTCACCTCGACGCCGCGCGACGGTCACCCGTTGTTCAGTGGTTTCGTCAAAGCAGCACTGACGCAACACCAGAAGAAGGCGTAAACCAGATGGCCCAGAAGATCATTCGCGTAGGCGACATCGAGATTGCCAACGACAAGCCCATGGTGCTGTTCGGCGGCATGAACGTCCTGGAAAGCCGCGACATGGCGATGCAGGTGTGTGAGGAGTACGTTCGGGTCACCCAGAAACTGGGTATCCCTTATGTCTTCAAGGCCAGCTTCGACAAGGCCAACCGTTCGTCCGTCACCTCCTATCGCGGCCCGGGCCTTGAAGAAGGCATGCGGATCTTCCAGGACATCAAGCAAGCCTTCGGCGTGCCGATCATCACCGACGTCCACGAGCCTGAGCAGGCTGCCGTGGTCGCCGAGGTGTGCGACATCATCCAGTTGCCGGCCTTTCTTTCGCGCCAGACCGACCTCGTGGTCGCCATGGCCAAGACCGGCGCTGTGATCAATATCAAGAAAGCCCAGTTCCTCGCCCCCCAGGAGATGAAACACATCCTGAGCAAGTGCGTGGAAGCGGGTAACGACCAGTTGATCCTCTGCGAGCGGGGTTCGAGCTTCGGCTACAACAATCTCGTGGTGGATATGCTTGGTTTCGGCATCATGAAACAGTTCGAATACCCCGTGTTCTTCGACGTGACCCACGCGCTGCAAATGCCCGGTGGTCGTTCGGACTCCGCTGGCGGGCGACGTGCCCAGGTGACGGACCTGGCCAAGGCGGGCATGAGCCAGTCGCTGGCGGGCCTGTTCCTTGAAGCTCACCCAGACCCGGACAACGCCAAATGTGATGGCCCATGCGCCCTGCGCCTGGACAAGCTGGAGCCATTCCTGGCCCAGCTCAAGCAGTTGGATGAGCTGGTCAAGAGTTTTCCGACGGTAGAGACCGCGTAACTGGCATTTCTCCGGTAGAATTTCCCACGCTTTACGCTCAGGCCCCCGGGCCTGAGCCTTGTCGTCTGCAAGCCTGCCCCGTTGTTCCACCCTTGCGGTCGGTCAAAAGATTTCCTTCAGCTGCGTCGTTTTCGTCAACTTTGGAGTGTTTACAACAATGGCAAAAATCGTCGACATCAAAGGTCGTGAAGTTCTCGACTCCCGTGGCAACCCCACCGTCGAAGCCGACGTGCTTCTCGATAACGGCATCATCGGCAGCGCCTGCGCGCCGTCCGGTGCTTCCACCGGTTCGCGCGAAGCGCTGGAACTGCGTGATGGCGACAAGAGCCGTTACCTGGGCAAGGGTGTACTCAAGGCTGTAGCCAACATCAACGGTCCGATTCGTGACCTGTTGCTGGGCAAGGACCCGCTGGACCAGAAAGCCCTGGACCACGCGATGATCAAGCTCGACGGCACTGAAAACAAAGGCAGCCTCGGCGCCAACGCCATCCTCGCGGTGTCCCTGGCAGCTGCCAAGGCGGCTGCGCAGGACCAAGACCTGCCGTTGTACGCACACATTGCCAACCTGAACGGCACCCCTGGCGTCTACTCGATGCCGGTGCCGATGATGAACATCATCAACGGTGGCGAGCACGCGGATAACAACGTCGACATCCAGGAGTTCATGGTGCAGCCGGTTGGCGCCAAGTCCTTCTCCGAAGGCCTGCGCATGGGCACCGAGATTTTCCATCACCTCAAGGCTGTACTGAAGGCCCGTGGCCTGAGCACTGCCGTGGGTGACGAAGGTGGTTTCGCGCCGAACCTGGCCTCCAATGAAGATGCACTCAAAGTCATCTCCGAAGCCGTCGCCAACGCTGGCTACAAGCTGGGCACCGACGTGACCCTGGCCCTGGACTGCGCTGCCAGCGAATTCTATGAAGACGGCAAGTACAACTTGTCCGGCGAAGGCCAGGTGTTCAACTCCGAAGGTTTTGCTGAATACCTCAAGGGCCTGACCCAGCGCTACCCGATCATCTCGATCGAAGACGGCCTGGACGAGTCCGACTGGGATGGCTGGAAAATCCTCACCGACAAGATCGGCGAGAAAATCCAGTTGGTGGGCGACGACCTGTTCGTGACCAACACCAAGATCCTGAAAGAAGGCATCGACAAGAAGATCGCCAACTCGATCCTGATCAAGTTCAACCAGATCGGCACCCTGACCGAAACCCTGGAAGCCATCCAGATGGCCAAGGCTGCGGGCTACACCGCCGTGATCTCCCATCGCTCCGGCGAAACCGAAGACTCCACCATTGCCGACCTGGCCGTGGGTACTTCGGCGGGCCAGATCAAGACCGGTTCCCTGTGCCGTTCCGATCGCGTCTCCAAGTACAACCAATTGCTGCGCATCGAAGAGCAATTGGCAGGTAAAGCCAAGTACAACGGTCGTGGCGAGTTTCGCGGCTAAGCAGTAAATGGTAAAAAGTCGGCGGATTACGTCAGAAATCTCACGAAAGTGTGAATTTCGGCGTTAATCTGCTGACTGACAAGCGCAAGCCTGGTTTTTCCAGGCTTTGTGCTATCAGTTGCTGCAAAAGGTTTGCATGACTGTCTTTTTTCACTGGATACCCGGATTTCGATGCGCAGTCCCAATTGGTTGTTCCTCGTCTTGCTCTTGTTGCTGGCTGGCCTGCAGTACCGCCTATGGGTCGGTAATGGCAGCTTTGCGCAGGTGGAAGAGTTGACCCAGCAAATTGCCGACCAGCGTGCCGAAAACGAACGCCTGCTGGAGCGCAACCGCGTCCTCGACGCTGAAGTGCTTGAGCTGAAAAAAGGCACGGAGACCGTTGAAGAGCGGGCTCGTCATGAGTTGGGCATGGTCAAGGAGGGCGAAACCCTCTACCAGTTGGCCCAATGAGCCACGATTTACCGGCCTTCTGGGCCGTGATTCCTGCTGCGGGCGTCGGTGCCCGTATGGCCGCGGACCGTCCCAAGCAATACCTGCAACTGGGCGGGCGCACTATTCTCGAACACAGCCTCGGCTGTTTTCTCGACCATCCCTCCCTCAAGGGCTTGGTGGTCAGTCTTGCAGTTGATGATCCTTATTGGCCCACCTTGGCGTGCGCCAACGACCCCCGTATCCAGCGTGCCGACGGCGGCTCGGAACGTTCCGGCTCGGTTCTCAATGCGCTGCTGCAACTCAATGCCCTGGGCGCCAGTGATGAAGACTGGGTGTTGGTGCATGACGCTGCGCGGCCTAACCTGAGCCGTGATGATCTCGACAAGCTCCTGGCGGAACTGGCTGATGATCCGGTAGGCGGCCTGCTGGCAGTGCCCGCGCGCGACACCCTCAAGCGTGTCGACAAGCATGGCCGTGTGGTGGACACCATTGATCGCAGCCTGATCTGGCAGGCGTACACGCCACAGATGTTCCGCCTGGGCGCCTTGCATCGCGCTTTGGCCGACAGCCTGGTGGCCGATGCGCTGATCACCGATGAAGCCTCGGCCATGGAGTGGTCTGGGCAGGCGCCGCGCCTGGTGGAAGGGCGTTCGGACAATATTAAAGTGACTCGGCCGGAAGACTTGGAGTGGTTGAAATTGCGCTGGGCTAACCGGCGTTAACCTGTCAGACCGAGTCGGCTGCATCGCAGGCAAGCCAGCTCCCACATTTGATCGCTGCCACATCAAACAACACGTCCAACTGTGGGAGCCGGGCTTGCCCGCGATGAGGCCGGTGCAGACCACCTCAATTCAATGCTTGTACTCCGGCCTCTGCGCCAACCCCACCTTCAAAAAGTCCACCAGCTTCCTCACCTTCGGCGACAAATGCCGCTGCTGCGGATACAACGCCCACACCGCAGTATTCGGCGGTTGATGAGTCTGAAGCAACGACACCAACGCCCCGCTGTGCAGATGCTCCAGCACGTAGTAATCCGGCAACTGGCACAAGCCCATGCCTTGCAACGCCGCATCCAGCACTGCTTGCCCACTGTTGCAGCGCCAATTGCCTTGCACCCGCTGGGAAAATTCCCGCCCGTCCTGGGCCATTTGCCAGATATCCGAGCTGCCAATCAGGCAGTTGTGCCGGCTCAACTCTGACAAGCTGTGTGGCCGACCGTACCGTTCGAGGTAGGAGGGCGACGCACACAGGTACATGCGTCGAGGTGCCAGGCGGCTGGCAACCATGCGCGAGTCCTGCAAACGTCCCAGGCGGATGGCCAGGTCGAGGCCTTCGTGGACCAGGTCCAGTGAGCGATTGGTCAACTCGATGTCCACGCGCAGTTGCGGATAGTGCGCCATAAAGCGTGTCACTAGCGGCACGATAAAACGCTCGCCATAGGCCACGGCGCAGGTCATGCGCAACATGCCCTTGGGTTCGCTGGTCAAGTCGCCCACCGCCCGCAGCGCTTCCTCGCGACCGTCCTGCAGGCGTTGGCAGTGTTGCAGGAAGGTCTGGCCGGCTTCGGTCAGCGTCACCTTGCGTGTGCTGCGGTACAGCAATCGGGTTTGCAGGCGTTCTTCCAGGCGTGCCACTTGCCGGCTGACGTGGGAGGACGATACGCCCAGGCGCTCGGCCGCCGCCGTGAACTGGCTGCATTCGGCCACCGCGACAAATTCGTCAATGCCTTCCCAACGGTTCTCCAGCATGCTGATTATCCCTGTACGGCAATAATGTTTTGCTTTTGCCTGGATTATTCATTAATCGGCGATGTTTTACACTCGTCGTCTCAGTTTTTAACCGATGGAGAAACCCGGATGATCAAGTCCCGTGCCGCCGTAGCCTTCGAAGCCAAGAAGCCCCTTGAGATTGTTGAAGTGGATGTCGCCATGCCCAAGGCTGGTGAGGTGCTGCTGCGGGTGGTCGCGTCCGGCGTGTGCCACACCGACGCCTACACCTTGTCGGGTGCAGACCCGGAAGGCATTTTTCCGTCGATCCTCGGCCATGAAGGCGGTGCAGTGGTGGAAGCCATCGGCGAGGGCGTGACCTCGGTGGCTGTGGGCGATCACGTGATCCCGCTGTACACCCCGGAATGCGGCAAGTGCAAGTTTTGCCTGAGTGGCAAGACCAACCTGTGCCAGGCCATTCGGGCGACTCAGGGCAAGGGCTTGATGCCCGATGGCACCACGCGTTTTTCCTACAAGGGCCAGCCGATTTTCCACTACATGGGCACCTCGACGTTCTCCGAGTACACCGTGCTGCCGGAAATCTCCGTGGCCAAGATTCCTAAAGAAGCGCCGTTGGAAAAAGTCTGCCTGCTCGGTTGCGGTGTCACCACCGGCATCGGTGCGGTGATCAACACCGCCAAGGTCAAGCCGGGCGATACCGTGGCCGTCTTCGGCCTGGGCGGTATTGGCCTGTCGGCGATTATCGGTGCAGTCAAGGCCAAGGCCGGGCGCATCATCGCCATCGATATCAACCCGGCCAAGTTCGAAATCGCCAAGCAACTGGGCGCCACCGATTGCATCAACCCGAAAGACTACGACCGCCCGATCCAGGACGTGATTGTCGACCTGACTGACGGCGGCGTGGACTTTTCCTTCGAGTGCATCGGCAATGTGCAACTGATGCGTGCGGCCCTTGAGTGCTGCCACAAAGGCTGGGGCGAATCGGTGATCATCGGTGTGGCCGGTGCTGGCCAGGAGATCGCTACACGTCCGTTCCAACTTGTCACCGGGCGCGTCTGGCGTGGTTCGGCGTTTGGTGGCGTGCGCGGTCGTACCGAATTGCCAAGCTACGTGGAAATGGCCCAGACCGGTGAAATCCCGCTGGATACCTTCATCACCCACACCATGGGCCTGGAAGATATCAACAAAGCGTTTGACCTGATGCATGAAGGCAAGAGCATTCGTACCGTCATTCATTTTTGAAGCAGCGGCAAGCTACAAGTGACAAGCTGCAAGTAGGTGTACGCCTTAACTTGGAGCTTGAGGCTTGCAACTTGCAGCTGGGAGCATTCCCATGACCCTGGAAAATATCTCCTGCCAAAAGAGTTTTGGCGGCTGGCATAAACGTTACAAACACAGCTCCCACGTGCTCGGTTGCGACATGACCTTTGCCGTCTACCTGCCGCCGCAAGCGGAGCAGGGCGGCAAGCTGCCTGTGCTCTATTGGCTGTCCGGGTTGACCTGTACCGACGAGAACTTCATGCAGAAGGCCGGCGCCCAGCGCATGGCTGCCGAACTGGGCTTGATCATCGTCGCGCCAGATACCAGCCCCCGTGGCCCTGGCGTGCCGGGCGACCCGGACAATGCCTGGGACTTCGGCCTCGGCGCGGGCTTCTACCTCAATGCCACCCAGGAACCCTGGGCCAAGCACTATCGGATGCATGACTACGTGGTGCAGGAGTTGCCGGCACTGGTGCAAGCGCATTTCCCTGCGTCGGATAAACGCGGCATCAGCGGCCACTCCATGGGCGGTCACGGTGCGCTGGTCTGTGCATTGCGCAACCCTGGACGTTACCTGTCGGTGTCGGCGTTTTCGCCGATCAACAACCCGATGGACTGCCCGTGGGGCCAGAAAGCCTTTTCCCGTTATTTGGGGGAAGAGCGTTCGAAATGGCGCGAATGGGATGCCTGCGTGCTGATCAGCGAAGCCTCGGAAAAGTTGCCGCTCTTGGTAGACCAGGGCGATCGCGACGATTTCCTCGCGGTTCAGCTCAAGCCTGAAGCCTTGCTGCAAGCGGCCAAGGCAGCCAACCATCCGCTGGAACTGCGCCTGCAGCCTGGCTACGATCACAGCTACTTCTTTATCGCCAGCTTCATCGAAGACCATTTGCGGCATCATGGTCGTGCTTTGCTCGGTTAATCCGAGGCAAAAGTAGGTAGAATCACGCCCTGAATTAAATCGGGGCGTTTTTTTATGCGTATTGGCCATGGCTACGATGTGCACCGTTTCGCTGAAGGCGATTTCATCACCCTGGGCGGCGTGCGCATTGCACACCACCATGGGTTGCTGGCTCATTCCGACGGCGACGTGGTCTTGCACGCCTTGAGCGATGCTTTGCTCGGCGCGGCGGCATTGGGCGATATCGGCAAGCACTTTCCGGACACCGACCCCACCTTCAAGGGCGCGGACAGCCGTGTGTTGCTGCGCCATGTGGTCGGCCTGATCCACGCCAAGGGCTGGAAGGTCGGCAACGTCGATAACACCATCGTCGCCCAGGCGCCAAAAATGGCCCCCCATATCGAAGCGATGCGCGCAGCGATCGCCGCAGACCTGCAAATTGAATTGGATCAAGTCAACGTGAAAGCCACCACCACCGAAAAGCTCGGGTTTACCGGTCGTGAAGAGGGCATCGCGGTGCACTCCGTCGCCTTGTTGCTGCGCGCATGAACGACCTGCAACTGCTGGGCCCGCGGGCCTATGGCGAGGCCCTGGGCAGCGCGGTACTGAAGGCCACGGCCGAAGACTTCCAGGTTGATGAGGTGCTGGACATCCCGCTGACCGGCGACGGCGAGCACCTGTGGCTGTGGGTGGAAAAGCGCGGCTTGAACACCGAGGAAGCCGCACGGCGTATCGCCAAGGCGGCTGGTGTGCCATTGCGCACCGTCAGCTATGCCGGGCTCAAGGATCGTCAGGCCCTGACCCGCCAGTGGTTCAGCGTGCAATTGCCCGGCAAGGCCGACCCGGACATGAGCGGCGCAGAAAACGATACGCTCAAGATCCTGAAAACTGCCCGCCACAAGCGCAAGCTGCAGCGTGGTGCCCATTCGGCCAACGGCTTCACCCTGCGCCTGACCCAACTGGCCGGCGACACCGCTGCCATCGATGCACGTTTGCAGTTGATTGCGCGGCACGGCATCCCCAATTACTTCGGCACCCAGCGTTTCGGCCACAACGGCGGCAACGTGGTGGATGCTCGCGAGTGGGCCGCCCGCAAAGCCCTGCCCGAGCAGCGCAACGTGCGCTCGCGCTTGCTGTCCACAGCTCGCAGTTACCTGTTCAACAAAGTGTTGGCGGCCCGCGTCGCCGACGGTTCATGGCAGCGAGCCCAAGTCGGCGATCTGCTGGCGTTTACCGACAGTCGCAGTTTTTTTCCGGCCGGAGAAGCTGAATGCAGTGACCCGCGCCTGGCGATCCTGGACCTGCATCCCACCGGCCCGCAGTGGGGCGAAGGCGATTCGCCGGCGAAAGGTCTTACATACGAACTGGAACAATCTGTCGCTGCTGGGGAAGCTGACCTACGTGATTGGCTGGTGAAGGCGGGAATGAGCCAGGAACGTCGCATTCTGCGACTGCCCATTGGCGGGTTGACGTGGCATTATCCCGGGCCTGACATTCTGCAATTGGAATTCGTCCTGCCGGCCGGATGCTTCGCCACTGTCTTGGTGCGCGAGCTTGTTGATCTGGTGCCGGTGGGGCAGACGGACAGCCCATGCGTATTCTGATATCAAACGATGACGGTGCCACCGCACCCGGTCTTGCCGCGCTCCATGCTGCGCTGCAGGATTACGCCGAGTGCGTGGTGGTTGCCCCCGACCAGGACAAGAGCGGCGCCAGCAGTTCGCTGACGCTCGACCGTCCGCTGCACCCGCGGGTCCTGGCCAATGGCTTTATCAGCGTCAACGGAACCCCAACCGACTGCGTGCACCTGGCAATCAACAGTTTGCTGGAGCACCAGCCAGACCTGGTGGTCTCGGGAATCAACCTGGGCGCCAACCTGGGTGATGACGTGCTGTATTCCGGCACCGTGGCGGCGGCCCTCGAAGGGCGCTTCCTGGGCCGAACCGGCTTTGCCTTTTCCTTTGCTTCGCGGCAACTGGATAACCTGGCGACGGCGGCCTACTACGCGCGCAAGTTGGTGGAGGCCCATGCTTCCCTGGACCTGCCGCCGCGTACGGTGCTCAACGTCAATATCCCCAACTTGCCCCTCGACCATATTCGCGGTATCCAACTTACGCGCCTGGGCCATCGCGCCCGTGCGGCGGCGCCCTTGAAGGTGGTCGACCCACGCGGCAATGAAGGCTATTGGATCGCCGCCGCTGGCGACGCCGAAGATGGCGGCGAGGGCACGGACTTTCATGCGGTGATGCAAGGCTATGTCTCCGTTACCCCGTTGCTGTTTGATCGCACCTTCAGTGATGCCTTCAGTGGCCTTGATGGCTGGCTGGAGGGACTGCGTTGATGGCTCGTGAACAAGACGACTTGTTGCGCCGTGGCATCGGAATGACCTCCCAGCGCACCCGGGAGCGGTTGATCCAGCGCCTGTATGAAGAAGGCTTGTCCAACGCGCAGGTGCTGGAAGTGATCCGGCGCACGCCGCGGCACCTGTTTGTCGATGAAGCCCTGGCGCATCGTGCCTATGAAGATACGGCGTTGCCCATCGGCCACAACCAGACCATCTCCCAGCCTTACATGGTCGCGCGCATGAGCGAGCTGCTACTGGCGGCGGGGCCTTTGGACAAGGTGCTGGAGATTGGCACCGGCTCCGGCTACCAGACGGCCGTGCTGTCGCAATTGGTAGAGCGGGTGTTTTCGGTCGAGCGCATCAAGGTGCTGCAGGACCGGGCCAAGGAGCGTCTGGTGGAGCTGAACCTGCGCAACGTGGTATTTCGCTGGGGCGATGGCTGGGAGGGCTGGCCGGCGCTGGCGCCCTACAACGGTATCATCGTCACCGCCGTGGCCACCGATGTGCCGCAAGCCTTGCTGGATCAATTGGCACCTGGCGGGCGGCTGGTCATCCCGGTGGGCTCCGGCGAAGTGCAACAGTTGATGCTTATTATCCGTGAGGACGAAGGCTTTTCCCGGCATGTACTCGGTGCCGTGCGCTTCGTACCCTTGCTCAACGGCCCGCTGGCCTGATCATTTATTCGCGTGCAGTGAATTCTGTAAGCGGGGATGTGTCTTACGGCGGGGTCTATTGAATCAACATGCCTGGCAGCCACTATATAAACATGATGAATTTTTCCTTTCAGTCATGTGCCAGTAAAAAGCCAATGCCCAGTTATACTTGCGTCATATTTCAAGCCTGATACAGGCGTTAACGTTCAGCCACCACAAAGGGAGCGGCGGGTGAGTCTCACAGGTCCTGCGCAGCGAATGAGTAAAACAAGCTTTCAGCGACTGGTGCTTGGCCTTGTCTTGAGTTCCTTATTGGCAGCCTGCTCGAGCACGCCATCCGGCGGTGCGCGGGTCGTTGACCGTACCAACGCAACCCCCCAAAGGCCCACGGTGACCACCGGTCAATACGTGGTGCGCAAAGGCGATACCCTGTTCTCGATTGCCTTTCGTTATGGCTGGGACTACAAGGCGCTGGCCGCCCGTAACAACATTCCTGTGCCGTATACGATACATCCAGGGCAAACCATTCGTTTCGATGGTCGCGCCGGCTCCGCACCTACGGCAGTTGTGACAAAGTCGGGATCTTCGCCATCATCCTCGAGCAAGACCACCATCATTACTCGGCCTGCAGGCAGCGCCGCGCCTACGGTTGCGAGCAAGCCGGCACCCGCGCCGTTGCCACCCGCCGGGCCTGCGCCGACCGGTTGGGGATGGCCTTCAAACGGAGTGTTGATTGGAAAATTCTCTTCAAACGGTAGTTTGAATAAAGGGATTGATATCGCCGGGGATTTGGGACAGCCTGTTTTAGCTGCGTCTGATGGGACAGTGGTGTACGCCGGGAGTGGTTTGCGGGGCTACGGCGAGCTGGTCATCATCAAACACAGCGATACCTACGTCAGTGCCTACGGTCATAACCGCAGGTTGTTGGTTCGGGAGGGGCAGCAGGTCAAGGTCGGACAGACGATTGCCGAAATGGGGTCAACGGGCACAGACCGGGTGAAACTGCACTTTGAGATTCGCCGCCAAGGGAAGCCTGTAGATCCGCTGCAATTCCTGCCCCGTCGTTGATGTGTTGCACAGCCTGTTCCCTCACGTAGAAGGAACAGGCTCCAGCGTTGCCAAGGATAGAGGCGTCGCTTGAGCTTGAGGTCGAACTCACCAAAGGACTATAACAATGGCTCTCAGTAAAGAAGTGCCGGAGTTTGACATCGACGATGAGGTTCTCCTTATGGAGGCCAGCATCGATTCGGATCCGATGTCAGATAATGAAGGGGTATCACCACCTTCAGTTCGCACCAAATCCAAAAATGCTGCCGCGTTGAAGCAGCACAAGTACATTGACTACACCCGGGCGCTCGACGCGACCCAGCTGTACCTCAATGAAATCGGCTTTTCCCCTCTGTTGACCCCTGAAGAAGAAGTCCATTTTGCGCGTCTGTCGCAAAAGGGCGATCCGGCTGGGCGTAAGCGCATGATTGAAAGCAACCTGCGCCTGGTGGTGAAAATCGCCCGACGCTATGTCAATCGTGGGCTGTCCCTGCTGGACCTGATCGAGGAGGGCAACCTGGGCTTGATCCGGGCTGTGGAGAAGTTCGACCCTGAGCGGGGCTTCCGTTTCTCCACCTACGCCACCTGGTGGATTCGCCAGACCATCGAACGGGCGATCATGAATCAGACCCGCACGATCCGGTTGCCGATCCATGTGGTCAAGGAGCTCAACGTCTACCTGCGGGCGGCGCGTGAGCTGACGCAAAAACTCGATCATGAACCCTCGCCTGAAGAAATCGCCAACCTGCTGGAAAAACCGGTAGGGGAGGTCAAGCGCATGCTAGGCCTTAACGAGCGTGTGTCTTCGGTGGATGTCTCGCTGGGGCCGGATTCGGATAAAACCCTGCTGGACACCCTGACCGATGACCGCCCAACAGACCCATGCGAGCTGTTGCAGGACGATGATCTTTCCCAAAGTATTGACCAGTGGCTGTCAGAGCTCACGGACAAGCAGCGTGAAGTGGTGATTCGCCGCTTCGGCCTGCGCGGCCATGAGAGCAGCACCTTGGAGGATGTGGGCCTGGAGATTGGCCTGACCCGTGAGCGGGTGCGGCAGATCCAGGTAGAGGGCCTCAAGCGCTTGCGCGAGATCCTGGAGAAGAATGGCTTGTCGAGTGAGTCGTTGTTCCAATAAACGACGCAGGACAAAATGTGGGAGCCGGCTTGTGTGGGAGCTGGCTTGCCTGCGATGGCATCAACTCGGTATAGCTGGTGCACCGAGCCGATAGCATCGCAGGCAAGCCAGCTCCCACATACAGCTGCGCTCCCACATTTTTTTGTGTCCGACATTGCATCGGTGTAGCACACCAAAATCCAGGCATAAAAAAACCCCGCTTTTAAGGGCGGGGTTTTTTCGACTAAGTCAGTACAAGTTAGATAACTTGAACTTCTTCAGCTTGCATGCCTTTCTGACCGCGGGTAGCGATGAAAGAAACCTGTTGGCCTTCTTTCAGGCTTTTGAAGCCGTCGGATTGGATAGCTTTGAAGTGAACGAACAGGTCGTCACCGGATTGTGGAGTGATGAAGCCGAAGCCTTTTTCATCGTTGAACCACTTAACGGTACCAGTTTGGCGATTAGACATGGTGTATCTCCTTGGACAAAGTTAACTGCGACTCAGGAAAAGCCCTGGCCGAGACTGAGTGCAAAGAGCAGGAAAAATTCTTGGAGATGGTTGGATCGAAATTCAACATATCGTGTAGAGATTCTCAGTGACACAAGCAGCACAGTGGCGCCACCTTAACCCTTTTTCCGGAACGTGCCAATGGTATTTCCGAAGGTTTCTCTATTTTCGTGACTGGCGGTGGTATTTACAGTCATTGGCGCCGGCCATCCGGGCCCCGGCCACGCTGGCTGCGGCTTATAGCTGGCGGTGCATTGATCAAGAAAACCCGTGCGGCCTTTGAACCCCAACGCCGGCCCCGGTAAGATGGCCCACAGATTTTTTTCGCCTCGCTATTCAGGACACCGCCATGAGCATCAAATCGGACAAGTGGATTCGCCGCATGGCGCAGGAACACGGCATGATCGAGCCGTTCGTCGAACGCCAGATTCGTGGCGAAGGCGACGAGCGCGTGATTTCGTACGGCGTTTCCAGCTATGGCTACGACGTGCGTTGCGCCGATGAATTCAAGGTGTTCACCAACATCAATTCGGCGATCGTTGATCCGAAAAACTTCGACGAAAAGAGCTTCGTCGACGTCAAGAGCGACGTGTGCATCATCCCGCCCAACTCTTTCGCCCTGGCGCGCACCGTAGAATTCTTCCGTATTCCTCGCGACGTGTTGACCATCTGCCTGGGTAAAAGCACCTACGCCCGCTGCGGCATTATCGTCAACGTCACGCCGCTTGAGCCGGAGTGGGAAGGCCACGTGACCCTGGAATTCTCCAACACCACCACCTTGCCGGCGAAAATCTACGCCAACGAAGGCGTGGCACAGATGCTGTTCCTGCAGTCTGATGAGGCCTGTGAAGTGTCCTACAAAGACCGTGCGGGCAAGTATCAGGGCCAACGTGGCGTCACTCTCCCACGCGCTTGATCTAAAGCTCCTACGGGCAAAGGGAATTTGTCTGCAGAAAGTGACTCTATCTAGGTGTACTGCTTCGGCGCGTGTGAAACGCGCCGGGCCATACTTGAGGAGTACCCTATGAAGATCGACCCGCGAATCAGCGCAGAACTCGCCCGGCTTGAACCCAACCAGATTGGCGTTCTGGCCTGGTCCTTGATGGCCGACCCCGCCTATGCGGGTGGCATCCCTGGTCAACCCGAACCTGATTACCCGCAGCCTACCGAGCCGGGTGAGCCGACCTTACCGGACGAGCCGCCACCGGCGCCTGTTGCCTGACACTTGGGCGAGCCTTTAATGATTCATTGAATCGGCCAGACCTTATGATCGCCGATCACAAAGATTCGGTGGTCCTGGGCCTGCTCCACGGCATAACCCCCCGTAAACGCGCCAAATGCTGGCAGCAGGCTGACCCGAGCACCGATCTGGAAGCACGGCAGGCGCAACCGCTGGCGGCCTTTGCCGCGCAGGTGGTACACCGGGTGCACATGCCCTGCCAATACATGGTGGCTAGCATGGGCATCTGGCTCATGTTGCAAAGCGAAAGGGCCCATCAGCAGGGGCTCGGGGACCACCTCGATGCCCAGATCCAGCGGCGGGTCGCCGGCGCGTTTGTCGTGATTGCCGCGAATCAAGGTCAAGGCCAGCGTGCCATTGCGCTCACGCCAGGCCCGGATTGCGTTCAGGGTGCCGCTGGCGTGAGAGCCAGGGCCGTGCAGGAAATCGCCGAGAAAGATCAACTGCGCGCAGGGCAGGGCCGTTAACAGCTTGTCCAAGCGTTCCAGGTTAGCCGTAGTCGTGCCCTGTGGCACCGGTTGCCCCAGGCTGCGATAGGCCGAGGCCTTGCCAAAATGCGCATCGGCAATCAACAGGCATCGACGTGCGGGCCAATACATGGCCTTGTCCGGCAATAGCCACAGTTCTTCGCCTTCCAGCATCAGTGGGTAATGCATCAGCCTTGCCCTTTGTCGGCGACTTTTTCCAGGTCCTTGACCATCCGCGCGATGCGCTCCGAGAGTTTTTCCGAACTCATGCTTTCGCGCATCCGTTCTACCAGCAGCGGAAAGGCCAGCGGTGTGGGCCGCTGGACCGTGTGCAGGTCCAGCTTCAGCGTCGACAGATGATGCAGCGTGTGTTCCAGCCGGCGAATATCCAATTCATCACGCAGAACTTCTTCACCGGCCTGGGCCAGCAGCAGGTTCTGCGGGTCATATTGCTTGAACACCTCAAAGAACAAGCCGCTGGAAGCCTGCACTTGTCGCGTGCTTTTCGGCGCGCCGGGATACCCGGCAAAGACCAGCCCGGCGATTCGCGCAATCTCGCGAAAGCGGCGCAGGGCCAGTTCGCCGGCATTGAGGCTGGCGATCACGTCAGCCAGCAGGTCTTGGGGGCTCAGCAACGTAGCGTTCAACAGCTGGGGCCACTGCACCTCGGTGGCGCTCAACAGCTCCAGGCCATAATCATTCACCGCAATCGAGAAGGTCAGCGGCTGCTGTTGGCTGACCCGCCACGCCAGCAAACTGGCCAAGCCCAGGTGTACCTGGCGGCCAGCGAAGGGATACAGAAACAGGTGCCAGCCCTCCCGCGACCGCAGGGTTTCAGCCAGCAAATGCTCGCGGGTCGGCAGGCCGGACCAGCGCAATTGGGTGTGCAGCAACGGTTGCACCGCCTGCATCTCCGGGCCGTCGAAGTGCCCATGGGCGGCGGCATCAAAACGCTCCACCACCGCCTGGGCCAGTTCGTTGGAAAGGGGCATGCGCCCGCCATTCCAGCGTGGCACGGCGGCTTTTTTCGCGGTGCTGCGGCGTACATAGGCGGTCATGTTTTCCACGCGCACCAGTTCCAGCAAGCGCCCGGCGAATAGAAACCCATCCCCTGGCTTGAGCCTTGCAATAAAGCCTTCCTCGACACTGCCCAGGTTCTTGCCGCCGCCGCCTTTGCTCCAGAACTTGAGCTGGATACTGGCATCACTGACGATGGTGCCGACACTCATGCGATGGCGGCGTGCAAGGCGTGCATCCGGGACACGCCAGATGCCGTGCTCATCGGGCTCCACGCGGCGGTAATCCGGATAAGCGGTGAGTGACAGGCCACCATGGCGCACAAACCCAAGGGCCCATGCCCAATCCGCTTCGGTGAGGTCGCGATAGGCCCAGGCGCCGCGCACTTCGTCCAACAGTGCTGCCGGGGTAAAGCCGCCGCCAAGGGCCATGCTGACCAGGTGTTGTACCAGTACATCCAACGGCTTGTAAGGTGATTCCCGCGCTTCGATGCGCCGTTGGGCGATTGCATCCTGGGCGGCCGCGGCTTCCACCAGTTCCAGGCTGTGGGTTGGCACCAGGGTTACCCGTGAGGGCCGCCCTGGCGCGTGGCCGGAGCGCCCGGCGCGTTGCATCAGCCGCGCTACGCCCTTGGCGGAGCCGATTTGCAGCACCCGTTCCACCGGCAGGAAGTCCACGCCCAGGTCGAGGCTGGAGGTGCACACCACCGCCTTGAGTTGCCCATCTTTCAAAGCCCGCTCCACCCAGTCCCGGGTCTCGCGCGATAACGAACCGTGGTGCAGGGCAATCAAGCCGGCCCAGTCCGGACGCGCGTCCAGAATCGCCTGGTACCAGATCTCCGATTGCGCACGGGTATTGGTAAATACCAGACAACTGCTGCTGGCCTCTACCTCGGCGACCACCTGAGGCAACATCTTCAAACCGATATGCCCGGCCCAAGGGAAACGCTCGGTGACCGCTGGCAAAAGGGTGTCGACCTTCAGCGCTTTCGCCGTTTGCCCCTGCACATTGACCCCGCCACCCTGTGGCACCAGAACCTCAAGTGCGTGGGCCTGATTACCTAAGGTCGCTGAAATGCCCCACACCATCAATTGCGGATGCCAGCGCCGCAAGCGTGCCAGCGCCAGTTGCAACTGCACACCGCGCTTATTGCCGATCAGTTCATGCCATTCATCCACGATGACCATGCGCAGGTGCGCCAGGCTGGTCTCACTGTCGGCACGGGCCAGCATCAACGTCAGGCTTTCCGGGGTGGTGACCAGGGCGGTGGGTTGGCGACGGGTCTGGCGTGCGCGTTCACTGCTGCTGGTGTCACCGGTGCGCAGGCCCACGCTCCAGGGAATCTGCAACGCCTCCAGTGGGGCTTGCAGGGCGCGTGCGGAGTCGGCGGCCAAGGCGCGCATCGGCGTGATCCACAGCACGGTCAGCGGCTCGGCAGGCGGTTTGCGTTTGCCTGTGGCAGGCGGGCGGGTGATGGCGAAACGGTTGAGGGCGGCAAACCACAGGGCATAGGTTTTACCCGCCCCGGTGCTGGCATGCAGTAACCCCGACTGGCCGGCCTTGACCGCGGCCCATACCTCTTTCTGAAAGGCGAATGGCTTCCAGCCTTGGGTGGCAAACCATTGCTTGGCGAAGTCGGGGGTTTTTGCCATGCGGCAGCGGACGCTCTGGAGGGGTTAGTTCAAAGACCCTTCAAGCACCGCTGATGTTCAACTGTAGGAGCGGGCTTGCCCGCGAAAAAGGCCCAGGCACCGCGTTTCTCCAGGTTGCCGGCGTTATCGTTGACGATTTTCGCGAGCAAGCTCGCTCCTACTTCAAGTTGCCGCTCAAAAATTGTTGCAGGCGTTCGCTCTTTGGATTGCCCAGCACATCCTCTGGCAGGCCTTGCTCCTCCACCAGGCCTTGGTGCAGGAACAGCACCTGGCTTGAGACCTTGCGCGCAAAGCTCATCTCGTGGGTCACCATGATCATGGTGCGGCCTTCTTCGGCCAGGCCTTGGATCACCTTCAACACTTCGCCCACCAGCTCCGGGTCCAGGGCTGATGTGGGTTCATCGAACAGCATCACCTCCGGCTCCATCGCCAGGGCGCGGGCGATGGCGACGCGCTGCTGCTGGCCACCTGAGAGGAACGCCGGGTATTGATCAGCCACTCGCGCTGGCAGCCCGACTTTGTCCAGGTAGCGGCGGGCGCGGTCTTCGGCGTCCTTCTTGCTGCAACCCAGCACGCGGCGCGGGGCCATGGTGATGTTTTCCAGCACGCTCATGTGGCTCCACAAGTTGAAGTGCTGGAACACCATCGCCAGCCGTGTGCGCAGGCGTTGCAGCTCGGCGTCGTCGGCCACGCGCATGCCATGGCGATCGCTGACCATGCGGATCGCTTGGCCGTCCAGGGTCATGGCGCCATCGTTGGGGGTTTCCAAAAAGTTGATACAGCGCAGGAAAGTACTCTTGCCTGAGCCACTGGCGCCGATCAGGCTGATCACATCACCGGTCTTGGCCTTGAGCGAGACACCTTTGAGCACTTGATTGTCGCCATAGCTTTTGTGCAGGCCTTCAACGGTCAGTTTGTACATGGGGCGTGCATCCTCAAGGCGAAAGTAGATAACCACTGCGGTAGGCCTGTGTGCCGGCGACATGGCAGATCACCATGCCAGCCGTGGCCATGCGGCGTAGCGAACGGGCGTAAAGCAGCCCGGCGTGCTGGCAGTGCACAGGCGTTACGCGGTCCGTAATGGGGTCGATGATGTCGGCGACCCATTGCCCGGCTTCCAGGTATTCGCCTGGCAGGGCATTGAATACCAGCAAGCCACCCACCGGGGTGGTCACCGGCTCCACCGCCGCCAGCGGCGTAGCCGGGTAGGCCAGGGCAGGCAAGGGAGCTGCATCGCCGTGAATGGCGCCGAAGTGGATCAAATAATCAATGATGGCCTGGCAGTCCAGCGCGGCGAGGCCGTGGTTGACATCGCCCTGGCCACGCAATTCGATGGTCACCGACAAGCTGCCCATGGGGATCGGGTAGCGTTCGCCGAAGCGTTGCTGCAACTGCCACCACACCAAGGTGAAACATTCGTCAAAAGACTGCCCGCCGGAATCGGTAGCCAGCAGGTTGGCCTCCGAACCCAGGTAGCGCGCCAAGGGTTCTACCTGCGGCCAGGCGTCGGGCGTGGTGTACAGGTGCGCCACGGCTTCGAAGTCGCAATGCAGGTCCAGCACCACGTCGGCATCACAGGCCAGGCGTTGCAGCACCAGGCGTTGGGAGTGCAACTGGGTCTGGGCGGTGTGCGCGGCCAGGGCGTGGGACAGTGCGCTGCGGATCAATTGGGCATTGCGCTGGGGATCATCGCCCAGCAGGTCTTCGACCTGGTTGCCGACGTCTTCGCTGAGATCGACGAACAGGCGATTGAAGTTCTGCCCGCTTTCCAGTTCGTAGCGGCCCAAAGGGATGTCCATCAACACCTGTTCCAGGCCCACCGGGTTGGCGACTGGCACCAGCACGATTTCGCTGCGCAAGCGCCCGGCCGCTTCAAGCTCTGCCAGGCGCGCCTTCAAATGCCAGGCCACCAGCATGCCCGGCAATTCATCGGCATGCAGAGAGGACTGGATGTACACCTTGCCTTCGGGCTGCTGCGGGCCGAAGTGAAAACTGTGGACCTGCCGCGCTGTGCCGGGCACCGGCGCTATCAGGTCATGTAGCTGGTGGCGCATGCAAACTCCTTAGTGGCTCGGCCCGAGAAAGGCCAGCCAACGACGCTCCGCCAGGCGAAACAGGCCGACCAGGGCGAAGGTCACCGTCAGATAGATCAGTGCGGCAATGCCGAATGACTGGAAGGTCATGAAGGTGGCGGAGTTGGCATCCCGCGCAACCTTGAGGATATCCGGGATCGTTGCGGTAAAGGCCACCGTGGTCGAGTGCAGCATCAAGATCACTTCGTTGCTGTAGTAGGGCAACGAGCGTCGCAACGCCGAAGGCATGATCACATAGGCGTACAGCTTCCAGCCGCTGAGGCCGTAAGCCTTGGCTGCCTCGACTTCGCCGTGGGCCATGCTGCGGATCGCCCCGGCGAAAATCTCCGTGGTGTAGGCGCAGGTGTTGAGGGCGAAGGCCAGGAGGGTGCAGTTCATCGCATCGCGAAAGAACGCATCCAGCACCGGTTGTGCCCGCACGGCGGCAAGGCTGTAGATGCCGGTGTAGCAGATCAGCAATTGGATATAGAGCGGCGTACCGCGAAACAGGTAGGTGTAGAACTGCACGGGCCAACGCACCAGGCGCTTGCGCGATACGCGGGCGATGGACAGCGGGATCGACACCAGAAAGCCGATAACCAGTGAGCCACTGAGCAACCACAAGGTCATGGCCAGGCCGGTGATGTGCTGGCCGTCGCTGTAAAGAAAGGGGCGCCAGTATTCTTGCAATAGTTCGATCATCGCACGGCCTCCCGGGCGCCTGCGGAATAGCGACGTTCAAGTCGGCGCAAGACAAAGTTGGAGGCGCTGGTGATCAACAGGTAGATCAGCGCCGCCAGCACCAGGAAATAAAACAGTTGATAGGTGCTCTTGCCGGCATCCTGAGCGGCTTTCACCAAGTCTGCCAGGCCGATGAGCGACACCAGTGCGGTGGCCTTGAGCATCACCATCCAGTTATTGCCGATGCCCGGCAGTGCAAAGCGCATCATCTGCGGGAAGGTCACGTAGCGAAACCGCTGCCCGCGCTTGAGCCCGTAGGCGGTGGCGGCTTCGAGTTGGCCGCGGGGCACAGCGAGGATCGCGCCGCGAAAGGTTTCGGTGAAATACGCCCCGTAGATAAAGCCCAGGGTGATCACCCCGGCGCTGAATGGGTCGATCTCGATGTATTCCCATTCCATAAAGTCGGTAAAGCCGCTGAGCCAGGTTTGCAGGCTGTAGAAAATCAACAGCATCAGCACCAGGTCCGGCACCCCGCGAATCAGGGTGGTGTAGAGCTGGGCGGGGATACGCACAATGGCCAGGCTGGACAGTTTGGCACTGGCGCCAAGCAGGCCCAGCACTACGCTGACGGCCAGGGACAGCACCGACAACTTGATGGTCATCCAGGTGCCTTGCAGCAACAGCGGGCCGAAACCCTTCAGGCTGAATGCGCTCAGCCCGAGGGTTTGCAACAGATCTTCGAACATAAATCAGGACCTATGGCGATAAAAAAGCGCCCCACCCGAAGCAGGGCGCCCCGGGCATTATTTGCCGCTGTACAGGTTCAGATCGCCAAAGTGTTTCTTCTGGATAGTGGCGTAGGTGCCATCATCGTGTAACGCTTTGATACCTTTATCCAAAAGCGCCTTGAGTTCAGTGTTACCTTTTTTGATACCGACGGCGGTTTTCGACGGCAGCAGCGGGTCGTCGATCGCGGCGCTCACTTCATAGCCGGCACCGGCTGGCGACTTGAGAAAGCCCAGTTCGGCTTGCAGCATGTCCTGCACGGAAGCGTCGAGGCGCCCGGAGGTCAGGTCGGCGTACACCTGGTCCTGGTTGGCGTAAGCCTTGGTGGTCACCCCGGCTTTATCCAGTACGGCCTTGGCGTAGGCTTCCTGGATGGTGCCTTGCTCGTAACCCACGGATTTACCTTTGAGGGATTCTGGCGTCGAATAGCCTGCGCCTTTTTTGAACACTAGCGAAGTCGGGCCGGAGAACAGCTCGGAGGAGAAGTCGATGGCCTTCTCGCGCACTGGGGTCACGGTCATCGACGAAATCACGCCATCGAATTTATTGGCTTTCAGGCCCGGGATCATGCCGTCGAAGTCACTTTCGACCCACTTGCACTTGACCTTCAGCTCCGCGCAGATCGCATTGCCCAGGTCGATATCGAAGCCCACCAGGCTGCCGTCGGCGGCCTTGGATTCGAATGGTGCGTAGGAAGGGTCGACACCAAAACGCAATTCCTTGTATTCCTTGGCCGTAGCAACACCAGCAGCCATGCACAGAGCCAGTGCAGAAAGGGTCAGCAATGCTTTTTTCATTAGGTAATCCCTGAAAACCAAGATAAGCGCTTGTGGCGCGATTAGGACTGTTACTGAACGGTGTCAGACCCATCACAAGTAGCAATTTCTGCACCATAGTTCCGGATTGGCTTTTTAAAAGGTGGGATAAGGCAGTTCCAAGTGTAGGCGGCGCCCAAAAATGGGCATGGAATTTCCAGTGCACCATTGTGGAACTGTCGCTGATCAAAAGGTGGGAGCTGGCTTGCCTGCGATAGCGGTGGGTCAGTTGTTACATGGGGTGCTGACTCACCGTCATCGCAGGCAAGCCAGCTCCCACAAGGGGCTACATCAGGCTAGCAAGTCTTGTAGCGTGGCCAGGTTGTCCGCTTCTTCCACCGCCTTATCCTGGCGCCAGCGCAGCATCCGCGGAAACCGCACCGCAATTCCGCTCTTGTGCCGTTTGGACAGGGCAATCCCTTCGAAACCCAGCTCAAACACCATGCTCGGTGTCACGCTGCTGACTGGGCCAAATTTCTCCACGGTGGTTTTACGCACAATGGCGTCGACCTTGCGCATTTCCTCGTCGGTCAGCCCGGAATACGCCTTGGCGAATGGCACCAGGGTGCGCTCGCTGCCCGGCGGGCCGTCCCATACGGCGAAGGTGTAGTCGCTGTAGAGGCTGGCACGCCGGCCATGGCCGCGCTGGGCGTAGATCAACACGGCGTCGACGCTGAAGGGGTCGACCTTCCACTTCCACCACAGGCCCATGTCCTTGGTGCGGCCCACGCCGTAGAGGCCCTTGCGATCCTTGAGCATCATGCCTTCCACCCCCAGGCTGCGAGAGGCTTCGCGCTGCTCGGCCAAGGCTGCCCAGGTTTGGCCCTCCAGCAACGGCGAGGGCAATAACACCGGTTGGTTGCACGCCGCGATCACCTGTTCCAATTGGGTGCGACGTTCGGCCTGGGTGTGGTTGCGCCAGTCGTCGCCCTGATACTCCAGCAGGTCGTAGGCGAGCACCGCCACTGGCGCATCCTCTAGCACTTTTTTACTAAGGGTCTTGCGGCCAATGCGCTGTTGCAGCAGCGCGAAGGGTTGCACCGAGTCTTTCCACACCACGATTTCGCCATCGATCACCGTACCGTCGAGCAGGCCACTGACCAGGCTATGAAGTTCGGGGAAACGTTCAGTCAGCAACTCTTCACCGCGAGACCAGACCCACAGGCGCCCCTCGCGCTTGACCAGTTGTGCGCGAATGCCATCAAACTTCCATTCCACCTGCCAGTCGGTGGGCGGGCCGAGCAGGGTGTCGAATTGCTCCACCGGTTGCGCCAGCCCGTGAGCCAGAAAAAACGGATAGGGTTGCCCGCCACGTTGCGCGTGCTCGTCGGATGATTCGGCGGCGATCAGCTTGAGGTACCCTTCGGCTGTCGGACGGTTCGACAGGTCGGTGTAGCCCACCAACCGCTGCGCCACGCGCTTGCTGTCGAGGTCGGCCATGGCAGCGAGGGCGCGGGTCACCAGTAGTTTGGACACGCCGACCCGGAAGCTGCCGGTGATCAATTTGATGCACACCATCAGGCTCGGTTGGTCCAGTTGCGCCCACAACGCCGGCAGCCGGTCTGCCAGGTCCATGGGCGGCAGGCCGCGCAGGGGCAGGAGTTTTTCTTCCAGCCATACGGCCAGGCCGTCTTCGGAGGTGTGGGTGGATTCTGGCAGGAGCAGGGAGATGGTTTCGGCCAGGTCACCCACCGACTGGTAGCTCTCTTCGAACAGCCAGGGTTCGATCCCGGCCGCTTCGGTGGCCATGTCCCGTAGCAGACGTGTGGGCACCAGTTGGCGTGGCCGCCCACCACTAAGAAAGTACACGGCCCAGGCCGCATCGGCCGGCGGCGCCTGCAGGAAGTAGGCTTGCAGGGCGGCGAGCTTGGCATTGCTGGAGGTCGTGGCGTCGAGGTCGGCATACAGCTCGGCGAAGGCTTTCATGCCGTGACCTCTTCTTCGTCATCGCCGTATTCGGTGCTGAAGCCTTGGGCATCCAAGCCCTTTTCCCGCAGGTGACGCACCAACACGCCCACCGAACCATGGGTGACCATCACCCGTTGCGCGCCGGTTTGTTCGATGGCCCATAACAAGCCAGGCCAGTCGGCGTGGTCCGAGAGCACGAAGCCACGGTCCACACCGCGCCGCCGCCGTGCACCGCGCAGGCGCATCCAGCCGCTGGCGAAGGCGTCGCTGTAGTCGCCAAAACGGCGCATCCAAGTACTGCCTCCGGCAGAGGGTGGAGCGATGATCAGGGCTTGGCGCAGCAGTGGGTCGGTTTTTTTGAAGTCGCCGGCATACAGGGTCTCGGGGATGTAGATACCCGCTTCGCGGTACACACGGTTCAACGGCTCGACGGCGCCGTGGCTGAGGATCGGGCCGATGCTGGCGTCCAGCCCATGGAGAATGCGTTGAGCCTTGCCGAAGGAGTAGCAGAACAACACGCTGGCTTTGCTGCTGGCGATATTGGCCTGCCACCAGTCATTGATCCCGGCAAAAATCTGCGCCTGGGGCTGCCAGCGGTAAATCGGCAGGCCGAAGGTGGATTCGGTGATAAAGGTGTGGCAGCGCACCGGTTCGAAGGGCGCGCAGGTGCCATCGGGTTCGACCTTGTAGTCGCCGGACGCCACCCAGACTTCGCCCTGGTATTCCAGGCGTACCTGGGCCGAACCCAGTACATGCCCGGCCGGATGAAAACTCAAGGTCACGCCGTGATGCACCAGCCGTTCGCCGTAGGCCAGGGTTTGCAGGTTGATGTCCTGGCCCAGGCGCCAGCGCAGGATACCTTCGCCGGGGGCGGCGGCCAGGTAGTGTTGATTGCCGGTACGGGCGTGGTCGCCGTGGGCGTGGGTGATGACTGCGCGTTCCACTGGGCGCCAGGGGTCGATGTAAAAATCACCGGCAGGGCAGTAGAGGCCTTCGGGGCGGGCGATGACGAGGTCCATGGAGTGGCCGGGGCGGTGGGCTTGTCAGTTATGAGGCGGGGCTGGGTCTAGAAGTTCTATTTGAATGCGGGCAGTGCAAAGGTGGGAGGCCCCACTAAGTCTCCGACATAGCGCTGTCGCGCATCAAACTGGTTCATCGTAAGGTTTAAGAACGCGTG